>NZ_JBDGQQ010000041.1:0-22888 GCF_042218895.1 Salinibacter sp.
GCCCCGTGTTCTCCTCCATCTTAATCTAACACGGACCCGGTGGAAATTGCGAATCGGAAGTGCCCGGACGCCCCCCGTGCTCTCCAGGCACCAGGACGCGTCAGACGTCCCCGGACTTCTCTTCTTCGGACGGAACGCCGGCGGCCTGCTCGGTGGCGTCGAGTCGGTGAAGGAGCCGCCAGCGCGCCCCCGTCCCAACGGCCAGGATCACGAAGAGCACGCCGTACGAGATGGCAGTCAGTTCCTCCACGTCTTCCGGAGCGAAGGGCACGCGTGCCGTGAGCAGCCACTCGGCCAGCACATTTCCTTCCACCACCAGCAGGGTGCCGAGCGCCACGAGCAGGATGGCGCGGACGAAGAGCCCCCACCAGAGATAGCCCCGCAGGAGGGGCGCGCCGTGCTTCGTGCCGTGAACGCGGCCGAGGAGCCAATCAAGCATTGTTGAGGCACGACAGTTCGGGGAGCTCTCTACCGTTGGGAGCGAGTGGGGTCTGTGTCGACGGTGGTGAATGACGGCGACCCCGAAATGCCAGGGCTCTGCCCAGGAGCGACGCTACGCCCTCCAGACGCCCCCCGTCACCATGATCTGGTATCGCACCATGGTCTGGGATCAACGAACCTCCTCGTCTGTCTCGTCAGAGACAGCCTTCCGGGGGTCCGTGGCGATTCGCTCAGCACGCCCAGTAGTCCCCTCGTGCGGCCCCGTCAGCGCCGTCACGTGGAGCGTCTCCTCGTCTACCTCAATACGCCACCGCTCCGCATTCTCATCGGCCTCCCCTTCATCTTTGAGGACAATCGTCTGCCCGTTGATCTCAAGGATCGGGTGGGCGGCGACGTCGGGATTATGGTTCGCTTCTCGTTTTACGACGTCCCAACTCTCGGTCGTGGCCACGTAGTAGGTGGGCACAGAGGGCGTGGTCCCCTCCCAGCGACGCACTCGCCAGTAGCCCACCCAGTCGGGCGGGTCTCCAGGAGAGGCAGTCTCCTTGTCGGTGGACGATGCTGAGTTATCCATAGATGGACTGGCCATAGCAAAGCGGAGTCAGGAGACTCGTATCGATGTCCTACTCTCCCGCCTTCTCGCGGGGACGAAGCATAAACTCGACATCCCGCGAGACGGTTTTGCCCGTCACCTCGTCGGTCACGCGGACCGTCACGCGCACGTCTTGGGGTTCGTCCCGCTCAATCTGCGAGAGATCGAGTCGGATGGTTTCCTCCGTCCGGCGGGATGTGCCCTCCATCGTCATCTCGGTACTGGTCCGCCGCGTGTCGGTGCCGCGGAAGAGGTTCGTCCAGCCGCGCTTCGTTTTGCCCTTCGCCTCGTAGGAAATGGTGTAGCGCGTCCGGTCGTCGGCCCCAAAAGAGAGGTGGTACACCTCGAACGACAGCAGGAGCGGCGTGTCGGCCGAGAGGGTGCGAAACGGGTAGGGGGAGGCCTGTTCGGTCAGAGTGGCGAGGCTCCGGGCACTCGTGTCGGGGAGCGTCAGCACCTTCACATCGCTCATCTCGACGCGCCCCTCGGCCCGGAGTGGCGCCAGCGAGTCGGCCCGCGCCGTGGCGAGGCGGCGCTTCTGCCCGATGCTCCCGCCTCCCACGGACGTCGAGTCCTGCTGCCAGAGCTCGTACTGCTCCCACTGCAGGCTTACGTGGTGGCGCTCCGTCGTACCGCGGAAGGTGACGGGCGGGGGAACGATCAAGCGTTGCCTGTCCTCCGCCGTCGTGTTGATCCGATACTGGCGGGAGATGCGCTGGCGGGTCCGTCGACGGGCGTCGTACTGCACCGCCGAGAAGGTGATGAGGGACGCGGTCCCCGAGGTTGACTCTTGTTCCTCACTCAGCTGAAGCCCAGAGGCCGGGACGCCCCAGTAGACCTCGGTCCGGGTGGTCCCGTCGTCGTTTAGGAACCGGGCCGTCCGCACTGCCACCGGCAGCTGCGCCTCGCTCTCAAGCAACGTGCTGTACTGGCGGGGCATGGCCTCTTTCCGACGCTCGGCGGCCGCCTGATCCGCCCGCTCGGCACGGTGTACGAGACGGGGGACAAAGCGGGTGGGAAATTCCAGGCCGAGCGCCGGATTTTCGAACACCCGTCGCGTCTGCCCGATGCCGCTTCCCACCTGGACCGAGTTTCCCGACGTCGTTCCGGTGGCTTTCGCATTCGTGGCCTTCATCTTCTGCCGCGAAACGTAGTTGGCAATGTCGCTGTACCGGCTGCTGAAGTCGATGTGATACAGGGCCAGTTCCCGGTAAACGGCCCGCAGCGCCATCATGGCCGAGTAGGCAATGTTGAGCCCCCGCTTGGTGTCCGGCCGTCGTTGCGTCAGATAGTTGGGGACGAGGTCGTTCGCCCTGGCAATTGTGTAGCAGTCTGAGGTGTCCGCCTCGGCAAAGAGGTAGTACCCAGACTCATCGATGTGGGGGTAGAGCCAGATTTCGCTCTTCGGAAAGCTGGACGGCGGCACCTGGACCCCGCCCCGGTAGACCTCCGTGAAAAACTCTCCGCTTTTGTAGTCGATCGAGCGTCGCTTGTACGGGGCCCCGAACCGGAGATGAACGATGCCCCGATCATCGATCCGCGCCGCGCGCTCCGAACACGGAAACCTCTTCCGCGCCTTCACGAGACGGGCCAGGTGTTCCTCCAGGCGCTCGTTCGCGGCGGTGGCCGGAAGGGGATCGAGGCCGCGCCACCACTCCACCAGCACCGTGTCTGCTCCAGTCTGGAACGTCCACTTGTGGGGTTTGGTGGAGCGGTCCTCCTCGATGACCCGCCCGAGCACCTTGTTGGTCATCAGAGGGGCGATCTGGGCAACTCGACGTCGAAACAGGGACTGCAGGGCGCTCGAGGCGTCGGGGCCCACGCGACGGAAAAGAGACCGGTAGACGTCCACCGCGTACAGCCGCTCGCCACGGAGCTGCTTGGGCGTAAGGCTCTGGAGATACGCGTCGGCAAGGCGCACGTCGAACTGCCCGTGAGTGCGGAGGGCGCGCAGTCCCGTCCGCCAGGTCGACCGGGCCTTGTCGGGCCGCCCGGCCTGCTCGTACGCCCTCCCCAACCAGTAGGCCACAGCGCCGTGCGGCGGTACCAGCCGCACTGAGTCCTCCACCAGCACGGGCCGCAGCAGGGAGACGGCCTCGCTCGCCCGGCCTGTCTGGACGAGACGCACTCCGGCCGTCACGGCGCTGGACGGGGAGAGCCTCTGAATGTCAGGACCCTCGATCTGCGCACGAGCAGAGGCGCCGAGCCCCCCAGTGAGGAGAAGCCCCCCTACGACGTGGAGCACGAGAACGGTCCATTTTCTGCTCCATAAACGGTGAATGCGGAAGACTAAGGAGCGCGCT
Source organism: Salinibacter sp. (assembly GCF_042218895.1). Classification (NCBI taxonomy): domain Bacteria; kingdom Pseudomonadati; phylum Rhodothermota; class Rhodothermia; order Rhodothermales; family Salinibacteraceae; genus Salinibacter; species Salinibacter sp. Next base: position 3,337 of record NZ_JBDGQQ010000041.1, read on the forward strand.
CTCATGACGCAGCAACTCCATTGAAAGCGGATCGACCAAGTTACAATACTTGTGGGAGTTAATGGATGTTCACCAGACCTTTATGGCTCCTCCTCGATCCTCGACGTCCCCCTTCCGTTCGTCGATTGCGGCCTTGGCTAGACGGCTTACGAGGCAATCCACCAGCCCCGCGTCGCGCGCCCTGTAGCTCTACCGATCGTCCTCCTGTTTTCCGTGGTTTCTCCTAGCTCCCGGTTCCGATCCATGACGTCCAACGAGCGCTGGGCGCTCGTTAATGCCGCGGGCCTACTGGTCGCGACTGCGGGCACTGCGTGGTTTCGCACACTGGATCCGCTTCTCGTCGCGGGCCTCGTCATGCTCGGCGCGCTCGTGGTGACCGGGCGGGGGCGCTGGACCCCCCAGGGAGATTTCGGCCTGGCCAACGGCGTCACGGCTGTGCGGGTCGGTCTCCTTGGATTCCTTCCCCTGACGGCCGCGGCGGGAGCGGCGTACCTCATCGTGCTCAGCTTGCTTATTCTCGCCCTCGACGGCCTCGACGGGTGGCTGGCCCGGCGCCACGCGCTCTCCTCGGAGTTCGGGGCGTTTTTCGACAAGGAGACCGACGCTCTTTTCCTCCTTCTCCTCTGCGGGGTGGCGGCCTTTCAGGGCCCGTTGCCCGTCTGGATTCTGGGGGCGGGGCTACTGCGCTACGGATTCGTGCTGGTGCTTTTCTTCCTGCCGGTCCCAGAGACGACGGAGTCTCGTTCGACGGTGGCGCGGTACGTGTACGGCTGCATGATCGGAGCCCTTCTCGCTTCGTTTCTTCCCTATCCCCTCCTCTACCGCCCCCTCGTCACCGTGGCCACGGCCGCGCTTCTGTTCTCTTTTGTGCGCTCTCTCTGGGAGGTCGTTCCTGCCCGGCAGGCGTTGTGGCACTGGTAGTGCCCGCGGGGGAGCGGGCTTGAGGCTGGACACGGCCGCGCCGAATGCCCCACCGCTTCTTCTCCTCTATGTCCCATCGCTGGACGACCTCACTCTCGGGCTCGGGCTGGACGGTGCTTCTCTTCGTTGGGGCCTGGGCCGTCCTGAACCTGCTTCCGCTCCTTCCCGCCCTGGGTACGCCGCTTCCGAGAGGCCCCTACTTTCCCCTGTGCGTCGAGGTGCTCGTCCTCGTCACGGCGGTCGTCTACGCCGGCCGCACGCGCTGGGAGCGAACCGCTCGGGTAGGAGCAGGACTGGGCATCGGGGTTCTCCTGCTCTACGAAGCGTACGACGCCCTCGTGTACACGGCTTTCCGTCGCAGCGGCATTCTCTACGAGGATCTGCAGTTCGCCGACAACCTCGGCTATCTCCTCGTCAACCGCCTGTCGTGGCGCGTGGGCGGGGGGCTCCTGCTCGCCCTGGCCGCTGCCGCCGGGCTCGTCTGGCTTACGACCCGGTGCCTCCGAACGATCGTCCGCACCGGGAAATACGGGACGTGCCGCGCGCTTCTGCTCGCCGGCCACCTGCTCGCCTGGCCCCTCGTTTTGGTCATCGGACCGAGTCTGGAGCTCGGTCCCCCCAACCTTACGTACCAGTCCTCGAACGACCGGACGCGGGTGCGCACGACGACCACCAGCGCGATTGCTAACGTTCGGGCCTCGCTCCGCCTCCGGGCAATGCTCGACTCCCTGCGCACCGCCCCTGTCGACTCCACCTACGCCACCTACGACACGCTCAGCCTCGATCAGCGTCCCCCAGTTTACCTGATCACGATCGAGTCGTACGGATCAGTGCTCAATGATCGCCCATCCCTGCGCGGCCTGTATCGTCCCCTCATGCGCCGCCTGGAGTCGGCGTTGGCCGCGGACGGCTGGCACATGGCAACGGCCCGGTGCGAGGTGCCCGTGCGGGGCGGCCGGTCGTGGCTCTCCATCGCTACGCTTTTCACCGGCGTGCGCGTGAACCGCCAGCTTCTCTTCAACAAGTTTCGGGCGACCTCCGGGGTTCCCGGCACGGACGTGCCGCACCTCGTCGACTTTCTCGACCACCAGGGCTACCGGACCGTCGCCCTCCAGCCCTTCACGTTCGAGCGCCCAGGGCTCCCCGTTCGCAACCTCTACGACTTCGACACGACGGTCTACCGCCGGGACCTCAACTATCAGGGCCCATCCTACGGGCTCGCTGACGCGCCCGACCAGTACAGCCTCCACTTCACGCATCACAAGTACCTATCGTCCTCGAAGAAACCCTTCTTTCTCTTCTTCGAAACCGTCGACTCCCATTCGCTCTGGAACTACGGCCTGCCGCCCTACCTCGACAACTGGCGCCAGTTCAACGAGCAGACGACAGCAAATCGCTCCCCCCACCCGAACGCCGAGTCGTTTCCGCCGGTCTTCCTCCCGGACTCCATTACGGCCCCGACCATCTACGACCAGCCGACATCCCTGCGCTACCTCCGTCACATTGCCCACGAGCTCCGGGTCCTCCGCGAATACCTGATGGAGAAGGCCCCTCCCGGCAGCCTCGTGCTCCTTCTCGGCGACCACCAGCCGCCCCTCCTTAACACAGACGACAGCACGGTCCCACTCCACGTGCTCAGCACCGACGCGGCACTTGTCGACCCCGTTCGCAGACGAGGATTTACCAAGGGGCTCCTCCTGTCCGACGAAAGTCCGCACCTCTACCAGGAAGCGTTGTATTCGTCTCTCGTCCGCCTCCTGGTGGCCCATGACCGGGGCGCCGCGGCCGATACGACCCGCCTCCCCGCCCTTCAGCCGAGGGGCGTGTCTCCGTCCCTGCTGGTTGGAGACTGAGGCCTCCGTCCTGCCGCCCGAGCCGTCCCTTCCCTTCGGATAGCGGACTTTACTCGTCCCGACGCTGTCTCCCACCGGCTGGCCCCTCTCCAGTGTACCGAGCCTGCACGTCCCCGGCCCATCTTGGCTGGACAGCGTTACGTTTTCGCTGAGAGTCCGCTGACGCAGCCGCCTCGACTCTATCGCGTCGAATGGTGGAAGCCGTCGGGGAGAGGCGTCCTGGACCACGTCCTACGCATACATCCAGGCGACAAGGCCCCCGATCGCTGAGGCCGCCCACACGAGAACACTGGCCCACCGAAACGTCTTCTGCCCGGCCTGACCCCGCTGGTCCAGATGCTGCCCGACGCGTCGAAAGCCGAACCCCAGGAAAACACCGGCTAGGACCCACGTGTCCCACTCGAAAAACGGCTCGGTCCATGGATTCGAGACGTAGAGCTCGAGAATGAACGCGGCTCCCAGGAGGCCGAGGGCCCATCGGAGGAGCGGGTCTGGGGCAGCAGGCTCGGGCAGGCGGGACGAGGAGTCCATCGTGGATTGGTCCGGCGTAGCGGCTTGTCGTAGGGGGGCACGTCCCTCTGGTCGTTGCTCGTGGTTGTGGACGGCCGCACGAACAACGACGGAGGATCGCCGAAAAGCGGCGGCGGGCCTCTGGTTCCGCCGACCCTAAAGCGCCGAACGCTCCGTGCCAGCACCTCCGACCCCCCTTCTTCCCTGTGCCCCCTCACAGATCCCACTTGCGGCCCCAGGTGCGTCCTCGTCGTGTCTCGAATGGGGTTTTTGGGGATCGTTTTGTTGATTGGTGGCGCTCCCGCACATCGCGGGGGACTGGCCTCCCGTTGCCTGCGGGCCGTTCGCCCGGACTCTATCCACCAAATTGTATTCCCCATGCCGCCCAACATCCTGTGGATCTGTACCGACCAGCAGCGCGCCGACACGCTTGGATGCTACGGCAACGCCCACGTGAATACCCCTCAACTCGACCGACTCGCGGCCCGCGGGGTCCGGGTTGAACACTGCTACTGCCAAAGCCCCGTGTGCACCCCGAGCCGGGCCTCGATGCTGACCGGACGGTATCCCCGCACCACCCGGTGCCGCCAAAACGGTCAGGCGCTGCCGGCCCGGGAGGTGCCGGTGCCCCGCCGCCTCGCCGATGCAGGGTACACGTGCGGCCTGGCCGGAAAGCTGCACCTGGCCCCATGCCACCCCGACAAGGACGAGGGGCATCCCATGCGGGAGGAGCGGATCGACGACGGGTACGCCGTCTTCCACTGGTCGCACGACACCGACGACGTGTGGCCGACGAACGCCTACCACACGTGGCTGCGGCGGCGGGGCGTCGCCTATGAGCGCCGTCCCGTGGAGGGCTCCACGCACGTGACAACCTCCGTGCCGGCCGAGCACCACCAGACGACCTGGTGTGCCGAGCGCACGATCGACTTCATCGAAGCCCACGAGGCCGCGGAGACGCCGTGGCTCTTCTCGATGAACCCCTTCGACCCGCACCATCCGTTCGACCCGCCCCCGGAGTACCTGGAGCGCTATCTTGGCCGGCTCGAAGCCCTTCCCCTGCCCGCCCATACGCCAGGCGAGTTCGACGAGAAACCCGTCTTTCAGCGCCTCGACCACCGCGGCGCGTACAACACGGAGGGGGAGTTTCCCTTCCCCGAGATGGACGATCGGGACCACCGGCTCGTGCGGGCAGCGTACTGGGCCATGTGCGACCTGATCGACGCGCAGGTCGGGCGCGTGCTCGATGCGCTCGACCGCACCGGTCAGCGGGACGACACGATCGTCGTCTTCACCTCCGACCACGGCGAGATGCTGGGCGACCACGGGCTTTATCTTAAGGGCCCGTACTTCTACGACCCCGCAATTCGGGTTCCGCTCATCGTGCACTGGCCCGGTCACGTCGAGGGCGGCGCCACGGTGGATGCGCTCACGGAGCTCGGGGACCTGGCCCCTACGCTCCTCGACCTGGCGGGCGTGGAGCCTCCTCCGGGCATGCAGGCCCGGTCGTTCGCGCCGGTGCTAGCCGGCGAGACCAGCGTCCACCGCGAGAGCGTGTACTGCGAATACTACGACGCGATGCCCTGGCACGAGGACCCTGTCCGCCCGCTCGCCACAATGATCCGGACCGAGTCGGCCAAGCTCGTGCGGATGCACGGCCTCGGCACCGGCGAGCTGTACGACCTGTCGGCGGACCCGGCCGAGACGACCAACCGGTGGGACGACCCGGCCCTGCAGGATGCCCAGGCAAGCCTGCTCGCCCGCCTCTCCGACCGCATGGCCGAGACCGTGGATCCCCGCCCGGAACGGACCGCCCCCTGGTGAGGAAGCCACTCTCGGCTGCGTCGTGTGGGGCCGAACGTGGGAGCCCGCGGTCGCGCACGCCCTGGTTAGCCCAGCGAGGGGCGGAAAGTATGTTTGAATTATGTGTGCTGGGTGTTATGTTGGCGATGCCGCGCGCACTGCATCAGTATCGGTTCCGCCATGGCCGACTCCTCACTCGCCGTCACCGAGGTCTTCCGGGCCCGCCGGGATTGCCCCCAGCCCCTTGCCTTCTATCTCTCATGGGTACCCGCGGGCTTCCCGTCGCCGGCCGACGACTATGTCGAGCAGACGCTCGACCTCAACGAGCACCTCATCCGTCGGGAAGCCTCTACATTCTTCGTACGGGTGGCCGGGCATTCAATGACGGGCGCCGGCATTCACGACGGCGACATTCTAGTCGTGGACCGGGCTGAGGAGCCTACGGACGGGGCGGTCGTCGTGGCTGCTCTCGACGGGGAGCTCACGGTGAAGCGGTACCGAGTCCACGAGGAACAGCCCTACCTCGTCCCCGAGAGTGACGACCATACGCCTCTTCCTATTCAGCCCGGACAGGATCTCGTGGTGTGGGGCGTGGTGCAGCACGTCATTCACGAGGTGTCGTGAACGTGTTGCGTGTTTTGTGCTGAGGACAGACGCTGACACACGGTACACATCACGCAATACGGCTCGGCCCTGGCCCTCAACAAATCTCCGGGGGCGATCCCCCAATTCATCGTACTCTTCGATGGACATCGTCGCCGCCCTGGTCGACTGCAGGGACCTTTACGTGAGCTGTGAGCGTGTCTTCATCGCCTCGCTGTGGAATTCGCTCATGGTCGTACTGTGTCCACGCCGATGGGTGCGTGATGGACACGGTGGGCAGTCGAGCAACTACGTCCCGTATGGCGACACTGGCCATCAAAGAGGTTCGAGCGGCCGCACAGACCGCTGGTGAAAATTGTGGACGGGAATCGTTTGTGGAGAAGAGTCATGTTTCGGACGAGAAGCTCGGGAGTATGACAGGCATATCCGTCCCGCTACACCGCCACCCTGTCGTCGAACTCACCATGCCCTCTTCTCGCCCAAAGTCCCCGATCAGTCTGTGGACCTTCCCTCTTGGATCAGAAAACGCCCATTTTCGTCAGGCGGACGGCTCCTGCGAGCCCCCTGGTTTCAGGTGAGTGGTGCGTTTGTGCTCCTGAACGGACTCCTGCAACTGCCCACACTTCTGTTCGGCACTCTTCCGGCCGAGCTTACCGTAACGAGGCCCACGCGGTTGTACTACCTGCTCAGCCTCGATCTTTTCGGCCTCTTCGTCTTCCTGGCCCTGGTTCCCCGTTCGTCTAAGACATCGTGGGTCGAGTACGCCATGGCCGGCAGCATCCTCTTCCTTCTCGTCTATGAGACGTATGACGCGGCGGTCCTCTCGACGCTGGGCCGCAGTCCAATCCTGTACGCGGATGCCCCCCACGCGATCGGGGCGTTGCATCTCGCCCGAAACGTAGACCTGACATGGCTACAGGTTGCGGGCATCGGAGGCGCTGCTGGAGGCCTCGGGGTCCTCGCATGGGGCCTTCCTGCCCTTATCCGCAGGGTGCACCGACACGTGCGCTCCCCATCGGTGCGGAAGCAGCTCCTTGGAGGCGCCCTCATCGTCGGGGGACTGGTACTGGTCGAGTCCGTGCCGAACCGTGGGGTAGAACGCCGCACCTACCAGACCGTCTGCTACTCTACGACCGAGTGCCTGGTGCGCAACGTTCAAGCGTCGACCGACCTGAACCGACAGGTCCTCCGCCGCCAGCAGCAGGAGGCAGACTCGACGTACGCCCGGTACGACGACCTCCAGTGGACCCACCGCCCCTCGCTGTACCTGGTCATGATCGAGTCGTACGGGTCGGCGCTCACTGTCCCCTCCGACCCATCCGGGCCACACGCCTCCTTCATGCGTCGCATGGGCGACTCCCTCCGGGCCACAGGGTGGCACGCGGCGACGGCACGGAGCAAGGCGCCGGTGTTCGGGGGGCTGTCGTGGTTGAGCATGGGGACTCTGCTACTGGGCACTCCCGTCAGGCACCAGCCCACGTTCGACGTGCTCCGCCGCACGCTGCCGCGCTACCCCCACCTCGTTCGAGTACTTGAGCAACAGGGGTACACCACGGCGGCCCTGCAGCCCCCAGTGCGAACACGAGCAGGCCTTCCGGTGCGAAATCTGTACGGGTTCGACCGAACCTTCTACCTCCAGGACCTCGAGTACCGCGGGCCCGACTACGGGTGGGGCATCGTGCCGGATCAGTACAGCCTGGCCGTCGCCCATCAGCGGTTCGTGGTGCCGACCACAGGCCCTCTCTTTCTGTTTTTCGAAACCGTTACGCCGCACGCTCCGTGGGCCGATCCGCCTCCGCCGTTCCTGAAGGGACCCGGGAACTTTTATCCCCCAACCCTCTCGTCTCACTACCAAGCAGAGGGGCAGGGTCCTGCCCGGCCGCGGGCTCGGACGAACACGCTGTCGCAACGCGAGCACCTCCGTCGGCGCATTCAGTACGACTGGCGCGTCCTGTCCGACTACCTACGCACGCAGGCCCCCTCCAACAGCCTCGTCGTCGTTCTGGGGGACCACCAACCCTACACCGCAGAGACGGAGAGCCGCGCCACGCCCGTCCACGTGCTGAGCCGCGACTCGGCCCTGGTCGGCCGGTTTCGGAAGCATGGACTGCGCTCAGGGCTTCGCCCCTCGCCAGCGTCGGACACCCTGCACCATGCGGGAATGTATTCCCTGCTCATTCGCGTGCTCACCGTGCACGACCGTGGTCTTCAGGAGCAACCGGTGCGTCCTGCCCCGTCCTACCGGCCGAGAGGCGTCGGGCGGCCCGCACTGCTTCCTGAGCGCCCGAAGTAAGCGTCTGGAGTTTTCAAGTCTGCGTTTTCGGTTGTCGATTCTTGTCGATACGAATGCAAATCAGACTCTTGGACGCAATAGATTCCGAAGGATTCAAGCTTGACGCCATCGTTCTATTACCGTTAAGATTTGGCAACACTATATTCACGACATAGAATAGGCAAGTTAACAAAATAGTAGGCGCTGAAGGTTTTCATTTGCAAACGTAGTTATTCGTCAATAAAGAGCTGTTCGCCGCCGATGCGTTTTTTGCGACGCTTCGTTTTCCTTTCGAGTGTGCTACTCGGACTGCTCTGCTTCGGTCTTTCCGCCCACGCTCAGGACCAGCCCGCCGCTGTTGTGGAGGGGGTCGTGACGGATTCGGCGGGGACGACCCTGCCAGGCGTGAACGTCCGCATCCGTGGGACTCAGAAAGGGACGTCCACGGCCCCGGACGGGTCCTACCGCATCTCCTCCATTTCCCCTGGCCAGCGAACCGTTGTCGCCTCGTTTGTCGGCTACCAGACGGTGCGCCGCACGATCCGGCTGGAGCCCGGGGAGACTCGCACGCTGAACATTACTCTTGTCCCGGCCGCCGTGGGAATGGAAGAGATGGTCGTTACCGCGCTTGGGGTGGATCGGGAGGAGCGCTCCCTGGGTTACGCCGTCGAAAACGTGAGCGGAGCAGAGCTGGCCGAGACGCAAGAGGTGAACATTATGAACAGTCTTGCCGGGAAGGTGGCCGGAGTTACCATCACCAGCGGCTCTGCCGGCTTGGCGAGCACCCCCACCGTGACGATCCGGGGGGAGTCGTCTCTCTCCGGCGAGAACCGTCCCCTCTACGTCGTAGACGGAGTGCCCATCAATAACACGCCGAACACGCAGGCCGCTGCCTCGCAGTCGACACAAGTAGACTTCGGGAACGGGCTAAGCCAAATTAATCCGGAGAACATCAAGGAGATGAGCGTGCTGAAGGGTCCGAGTGCAGCTGCACTCTATGGTTCGCGTGCAGCAAATGGGGTCGTCCTGATTGAAACCAAAGATGGCTCGGGCACTGACGGCATCGGAGCATCCGTAAACACGGGCGTGACGTTCAGCTCGCCCCTTCGCGTGCCCGACTACCAGAACGAGTACAGCTATGGGAACGGGGGCCGGTTCCGCTACGTCGACGGTACAAACGCGCCGGGTTGGAACTGGGGCGTCCCTCTGGATGAAGGCGTGAAGCGCCCTCAGTTCCGAGGTCCCCGGAACGAGAACGGCAACCTAGTTCCGACGCCGGTGACCTCCGCTCCGAACAACGTGCGCGAGTTCTTCCAAACGGGGGCGAACTATACGACCAATGTCGCGCTCCGCGGGGGCGACGAGAATGGATCGTTCCGCGCCTCCATCTCCCGGAGCGACCGCACCGGCATCGTGCCAAACACCGAATTGCGCGCGACAAACACGTCCCTGTCCGGCAGCTACGACATCACCGACGCACTCACCGTCGACGGCAACGCGCAGTACACGAAAACAACGAGCGCGAACCTTCCCACGAGCGGATACGGGTCGGAGTCGACCATGTACTTCTTCACGTGGGGAGCCCGCCACCTCGACTTTCAGAGCCGCCTTCGGCCGTACTGGAGGCAGAAGGGGGTCCAGCAGGCGCACAATGACCTGAACTGGACGAACAACCCGTACTTTCAGGTCCACGAGAACACCAGCAGCCTGGACCGAGACCGACTGTTCGGAAATCTGTCGGTCCGTTACCAGGCCGCAGAAAACCTCGACGTTCGGGTCCGGTCCGGAATTGACTTCAGTGACCAGCTCACAAAGCAGCGGAAGGCCTTCAGCACCATTACAGCGAAAAACGGCTGGATGCGCGAAAGTACCCGGAACTTCCTGGAGTGGAATACCAATCTGCTGGTCAATTACAGCTACGACGTAACCGACGAGATCACAGTCGAGCCATCGGTGGGGGCCAACTACATGCGCCAGACGCGCCGCACCCTCCAGCTCACAGCGCCGGCGCTGAGCGTCCCGGGGGTCTACAACATCGGGAACTCCCGGGCTAGCCTGCAGACCAGCGAGCTCGAACAGGCCGAGGAGATTTTCGGGGTCTTCGGCACGAGCACGATCAGCTACCAGGAAGTTCTCTTCCTGGACCTGACGGCCCGCAACGACTGGTCGAGCACCCTTCCTCTGGACAATAACTCCTACTTCTATCCCTCCGCGTCTCTCAGCTTCATCGCGTCGGATTTCTTCGACATCGCCGAGAACACGCCAATCTCGTTCGCGAAAGTGCGGGCGAGCTGGGCGCAGGTTGGGAACGACACCGAACCCTTTCGGCTTCGCAATACCTTTAGCTTCCAGCCAGCCTGGGGAGGCACGCAGACGGTCGTCTCAGAGTCAAACCTCAGCAATCCAGAGCTAAAGCCCGAGATCACGACCTCCTGGGAGGTCGGGACGAACATCCAGTTATTCAGTGGGCGAGTTGGTCTGGACGCGACGTATTACCGCCGGTCGACGCGAGATCAGATTCTTCGCGTGCCCCTCGCTAGCGCGACGGGCTATGACAGCCGGCTCGTGAATGCGGGGAAGGTTCGCAACTACGGGTTCGAGGCGAACCTCCAGCTCACCCCGGTGCGGGACTACAAGGGCTTTGGATGGGACATCTCGCTGAACTGGACGCGCAGCCGAAGCACCATCGTCGAGTTGGCCGATCAGATTGATGTCTTCCAGATTGCCAATCCGCTCGGCGGAGGAACCGTCCAGGCTCGGGAGGGCGGTCGCATGGGCGACATCTACGGTCGCGTGTTCAAGCGCGTCCAGGATTCGGACAGCCCGCACCATGGGGAGATTATCTACGAGGGCGGCCTGCCGCAACTGACCGAGGAGGTCCAGAAGATCGGCAACTACAACCACGACTGGCAGGGGGGCATCGGCACCACCCTCAGCTACAGGGATTTCCAGTTCGAAGCGTTCTTCGATGTCCGTCAGGGTGGGGTTATCTACTCCTACATGCACGCCACCACCATGGAAGGCGGTACCGTGGAGGGCACGACCTGCTGCCGGGCAGAACCCGTGTTGGAGAATGGTCAGGACGGAACGGTGATCGGCGACGGCGTCGTAGCGGACGGGAACGGCGGGTACAAGCCCAACGAGACTCCGGCCCCGTACGTCACGTGGCTCCGGCAGTACAACGCCCGCACGAACGTCGAGGCCAACTCGTTCGATGCCTCGTACGTGAAGCTCCGACAGGTGTCGCTCACGTACAACTATTCGTCGGACTGGCTGGCGGCGGCGGGTGTGCAGAACCTTGGGGTTTCCGTCATCGGGCGCAATCTGCTTCTGTTCACGGACGTGCCGCACATCGACCCAGAGACGACGGTCGCGAACGGAACGCAGCGTACGCCCGGGTTCGAACAGCAGCAAATTCCCTCCCGTCGCACCTATGGGTTCAACGTCCAGCTGGACTTCTGACCCCCAGGTACCGCTCGTCGTCAGGTACCGCCCGTCGTCATGCCTCTCACGACTCACCCGACCGAATCTATGCACTTGCTTTCTTTCCTCCGTAGCTCTCTCACTCAACAGATTGGAGGCGCTGCCCTCGCGGCTGTTGTTCTCGCATCGGGCCTGATGCTGGGATGTGACTCTCGTTACCAGGAGGTGAACACCAACCCGAATGAGCCAGAACAGGTACAGCCGAACCTGCTTCTCCCGAACATCATCCGGAGCTCAGTAAACACGTCCGTAAACGCAGCCCACACGACTGGGAACCTCGTCCTCCAGTACGCGGCGAAGGTGTCCTTTGCCACTGACATCGACCGGTACGACTGGGCCGGGGTCGGGTACTGGGATCCGCTCTACGAGGACCTCCGCAACGTTCAGACCATGATCCGGATCGCTCAGGAGCGGAATAACCCCAACTACGAAGGGGTGGGGCTCATCATGAAGTCGTGGATCTTCTCGATGCTTACCAACGCATACGGCACCGTTCCGTACACCGAAGCGGTGAACGTACTGGAAGGAGGGGAAAACACGCCGGCTTACACCCCCCAGGAGGCCATCTACAAAGGGCTGCTCCGCGATCTGGAAAAGGCCAACAGCTTGATTGAGCCCGGTAGCGGGACTTTCGGGGGCGACATTCTCTACGGGGGCGATCTGACGAGGTGGCGAAAACTGGCCAATTCGCTTCGGCTCCGCCTGCTGATGCGACTTTCCGAGAAGCAAGGCGCTATCGACGGCGTGAACGTGTCTCAGCAGTTCGCGACGATCGTCGAGAACCCGGGCCAGTATCCGGTGTTTGAGGGCAACGACGACAACGCAGCGCTCGAGTACCTCAGTTCGCGCCCAAACGAGTGGCCTCCCCACACCTCGCGCATAGGGAGCTTTCGCACCTACCGCGCAAGCAAGACGCTCACCGACACGCTCCTGGCATACGACGATCCCCGGCTGCAGGTCTTTGCGGACACCACCAGCGCCGCCAACGACAACCAAAGCGCGGAGTACGTTGGGGTGCCAAACGGACTCACCGATGACGCCTCGAACGAGTTCAACGGGGGGCGCGACCACCAGTCGAGTCTCAACACCACCCGGTACTTCGAACAGCCCGACGCCGCGAAGGGACTGATCATGACGTATGCCGAGGTGAAGTTTCTGAAGGCTGAGGCTGCTGTGCGAGGGTGGATCTCCGGGAATGCTCAGACCTTCTACGAAGAAGGCATCACGGCGTCGATGGAACAGTACGGCCAGTCCGTCCCGAGCGGGTATTTCGGCCAGTCGGGGGTCGCCTTCCCAGCAAACGATGCGGAGGCCGCTATTGACCGGATCAACAGGCAGAAGTGGATTGCGCTCTTCTACACCGGCATGGAGGGATGGTTTAACTGGCGGCGGACTGGCGTCCCGGACATTGAGCCATCAAGGAGCAACGTAAACGGTGACCGCATTCCCATACGATTCCGCTATCCCGCAAGCGAACAGTCCCTGAACGCTGAGAGCTATCAGAAGGCCGTCGACCGGCAGGGGCCAGACAACATCAACACGGAGATGTGGCTTCTTCAGTAACGGTTCGCCGGGACAGACCACCGCCCCCTCACACCCGCCTGTCACGGTGCGAGCCCGGCCCCCTGGCGATCAGTACACTCTTCCCAGCTCGCCGCCCCCCCTATGCGTGCACTCTTGAAACCGCTCTGTATCGGCACACTCCTCCTGGTGGGGGGATTGAGTATGGGGAGTACCTATGCTCAGGAGACGCCCGCCCCTGAGCGCGAACGGCCCGACTCGCTCACGATAATGACGTACAATGTGCTGTACGCCACCCCGGACTCGGCAACCATTCGGGCAATTCGAGCTGCGAATCCCGACATTGTCGGCCTTCAAGAGATTAGCGAGCCGCGGCTGCGCCGCGTCGCCCGGGAGCTGGGCTACTACTTCTACCACAACGGCGATCATGAGGCCAGTGGCGCCCACGATACGGGCCTACTCAGCCGGTACCCGATTTCGCGCCCGACCCGCTACGGGGCCACGATATACCTGACGGTCAACGATCCCATTCACGTCGCCAACGTCCACCTTGCGGCCTACCCGTACCAGCCATACAAGCTGCGGGACGATGAGCTCAACCCAGAGGAGGCCGTGGCGGAGGCGCGCATGACTCGGCTCCCACAGATCCAACCGGTGCTGGAGAGTCTCAAAAAGCCGCTCGAGAAAGGAGCCCCCGTGTTTCTGATGGGGGACTTCAACGAACCGTCTCACCTCGACTGGACCTCGGAGGCGGCGAAGGCCGGGATGCACCTCGGCCTGCAGGTCTCGTGGCCCACCTCGCGGACGATCATGCGGCAGGGATTTCGAGATGCCTACCGGCAGGTCCACCCCGATGAGGTGGAGCGACCCGGGGCGACCTGGACCACCCTTCAGAATGACACCAGCGAGGTGCACGACCGGATTGACATCATCTACGTCGCAGGGGAGGGCGTGGACGTTGCCGGAGCCTACACGATCGGCCTTCGGGACCAGAGGCCGACCGACCTAGCAGTGCGGGGCTACCCCTCTGACCATCGCAGCGTCGTTGCGACCGTTGCGCTCGGGGACGAATCTGAGGAGTAGTCCCCTCACAACGCACGCACGAGAAACAGGCGCTGCGTCCCCTCAACGACATCGTCCAGCGCGACTTTCAATCAACAACGTGATTCTATGAGACATTGTGCTTTCCTGCTCGCCGTTCTACTGTTCTTCGCTCCCACCGCGGCAGACGCCCAGAACACGCAGGACCTTGAGGTTGGCTTCAAGGCCGGCGGTGCCCTGTCCACCTTCCACGGGAATACCGGAGCAATCACGCGTGGCGGCTCCCTCGACTATCAGCGTCGTGAAGGATTCCACGCGGGCGCGTTCGTCTCCATACCGCTCAACGCCGTCTTGTCCGTTCGTCCTGGACTGACGTACGTGCAGAAGGGTGCCACTGTAAACGATACGCGGGCATTCGGCGTGGACTCCAGCACCCCCATCGACGTTCAGGAAAGCTACGAGTTTTCGTACCTCCAGCTTCCGCTTCTCCTGGAGGCCCGCCTTCCGACTGGGCGCTCCTTTCAGTCGTACTTGGTGCTGGGGCCGTCCGTCGGCGTGAACGTGCAGAAGGACATCGAGCGCAATGAGGAGGTGCAGACGGAGGCAATCCCCGAAAGCGAAGTAAACCCGCTTGAGGTCGGAGTCATTGGGGGATTTGAGGTCGGGTACGAGGTGCGCAATCTGGGCACAGTGACGCTGGGGGCCCACTATGATCTCGGGCTCAACCAGATTATTCCCGACGACGAGGCGGCAGCCGAGAAAGGAAAGGAGGCGGAGTTCCGGAATGGTGCCCTCACCCTCAGCCTCGGATACCGCTTCTCCCTCTGAGGAGCGGGCGGAGGAGCACAGGAACGTGTCGGGGGAGGCCGCGCCCTGCAGCCGAATGGGCCCGATGTCGGGTTGCCCCCCGCCTCGCCTGCGAGACATAAGAAAAAGGCCATGGCGAGCACTTCCTGACCTGCTGAAGGCCCTGACAGCTCCAGAATCATTCTCGGCTCCGCTCCCACACCGGTGTTCTCCACCTCCAGGACTGCCGTCTTCTCGGGTGCACCCCACGCAAGTCGGGCCGGAATCCACATCTGAAGCTCACCGCTGGCCCCCATGGCCTTCTGTTCGGAGCGAGCAACCCTTCTCTCGTCTTCCCCACAAGATCGACCGGTCCGGCGGAACGCCCCACCCCTCCGGCTTCCAGCTCCAAAAGGTGTCGCACCGCGTCGAGGGTCCCAAACAGCCGCCTCCCCATCGTGGGTTGAGTAGGCCGTAGGCTGTCGGAGAGGGTCAGAAATGACCGCCGACGAAACAGGCTGGAAGGAGCCGGTGGCATTCCTGCGAATATTCGGGAGGACGAGCACTCAGACCAGAACGGCCCGTGCTGTCCGCTCGCAGCAGAGGAGGACACGGAGCGTTCCGGTTCCGAGCTGGAGCGCCTCTGCGTGAGACGTCGCCGCCCTGGCTCGTTAAGCTCCCAACACCTTCGGTGCCGAGGTTCCCCTCCCGGCCTTCTCCTTCGAGGGACTACAGAAGCGAATCCCCACCCTGGACTTGCGGGAGACGGGTGCCTCCGGCCAACACCTCGGCCGGAGATTGAGGCGGCCCCTCGATGGATCGTCCGCAAGCGAAGAAACACGAACCATTTGGCGCGGCATTGGGTAGCTACACTGTTCGCGACAACCGACACAACGGAGAACGATCCCCTATGGTCAGTCTCTGGCGTGCCACCCGTGCGGCCGCGGTCGGTACAGTATGGACGGTCGCCGTCCTGTTGGTCTTCGGAGGCCTTTCGGCAGTTCAGGCCCAGCCCCAGCCGGCGTCCGAGGACCCGAGCCCCCACAGCGAGGCGACACTCGTCAGCGAGCGGGAAGCCCTTGTGCCGGGCGAGTCGGCAACGGTGGCCCTCCGGCTGACGATGGAAGAGGGCTGGCACAGCTACTGGAAAAACCCTGGCGCCTCCGGGCGGCCCACCTCAATCGACTGGTCGCTGCCGGCCGGACTCGAGACCGGATCGATCCAGTGGCCCTACCCCCACCGGATTGAGTTCGGGTCGCTCATCAGCTATGGCTACTCCGACGAGGTCTTCCTCCTCACCGAGATCACGGTGCCGGACACTCTTCAACCGGGCACCACCGTTACGCTGGCGGGCACGGCCCGCTGGCTGGTCTGCGAGGAGATTTGTCTGCCGGCTCAGTCTGAGCTCTCTTTGTCCTTGCCGGTAGCCGCGGAGGGGGCCAAGCAGACCAAGTGGGCTTCGGCCATCGGAGCGGCCCGCTCGAAGCAACCAGAGCCCGTCGAGGAATGGTCGGTCGGGGCCGGGCGGGACGACAACGGCTACACGCTCGTCCTGAAGGCCCTCGGCGAGGCGCGCCCGGATCTGGAGGGGGCGTACTTCTTCTCCGCCAAGAAGTCGGTGATCAATCCTGGGGCTCCCCAGCCGGTGACCCAAAGCGGAGACACCTACACGATTTCCCTCCAGCAGTCGGAATACGCGCAGGAACCCGCGAAGCGACTGCGCGGGGTGCTCGTTGCGCCGGAGGGCACGACCTGGGACGCCGAGGGGACGGTGCGCGCCATGCGGGTCAATGTACCGGTCGATTCGACGCTCTCGACCGCCAAAGCGATGGGCGCGTCTTCGTCGAGTGGAGGCCTTTCGCTGCCGTGGGCCCTCCTGTTTGCGCTCGCGGGGGGGATGCTTCTCAACCTCATGCCCTGTGTCTTCCCGGTGCTCTCGGTAAAGATTCTCGGCTTCGCCCGGGAGGCCGGCGACCAAAGCACCCTACGGCGCCACGGCGCCCTGTTCGGGGCGGGTGTACTGACGTCGATGTGGGTGCTGGCCGGCGTACTACTGGCGCTGCGGGCCGCCGGGAGCCAGATTGGATGGGGCTTTCAGCTCCAGTCGCCCGTGTTCGTCGCGCTCATGGCGATGCTCTTTTTTGGCATCGGGCTCAACCTGCTCGGGGTCTTCGAGGTGGGCACCCGACTAATGAACTGGGGCGGCCAGATGCAGAGCGTCGCGCCGGAGGGCGGCAGTGCCGGGGCCTTCTTCACCGGCGTGCTCGCCACGGTCGTTGCCACCCCCTGCACGGCCCCGTTCATGGGCGCCGCCCTGGGTGTAGCCCTTACGCTTTCATCGGTCGGCGCTCTCCTGATTTTCACCGCGCTGGGGGTAGGCATGGCAACGCCCTACGTAGTCCTGTCGATGACGCCAGCCTTCCTGGAGCGCCTGCCGGAGCCCGGCGCCTGGATGGAAACGCTGAAGCAGGCCTTCTCCTTCCCGATGTTTGCCACCGCCATCTGGCTGGTGTGGGTGTTTGGCCGGCAGACGAACAACGCTGGGGTCGCCTTCTTGCTCACCGGCCTGCTGCTACTGGGCCTGGCGGCCTGGATCGTGAACCGCTGGTCGGCCCCCCGGCTCTCGCGGACAGCAGCCGTCGTCTCGCGGGGCGTAGCTGCCGCGGCATTGGTGGGAGGCATTGCGGTTGCGGTCGTGGGGGCCGCGTCCGCGCCCACGCAGGACGACAGTGCGGACCCGTCGGCGACATCCTCCGTGGCCAAAACGGCCTCGGCCGATGCGTGGCGGTCCTACTCGCCGAAAACCATTGAGAAACTGCGCGCGAAGGGCCGTCCGGTGTTCGTGGACTTTACGGCGGCCTGGTGCCTCACCTGCCAGGTCAACAAGCGCCGCGTGCTCAGCACGAAGACCATCCAGGAAGCCTTCGAGAAGAGAAACGTAGCCCTCGTGCGGGCCGACTGGACGGACCGTGATCCTCAGATTACGAAGGCCCTCCGGTCGCACGGCCGAAGCGGCGTGCCCGTCTACGTGCTCTACAAAGGAGACGGCTCTGAGCCAACTCTTCTTCCGGAGGTGCTCACCGAAGACGCAGTCCTCGACGCCCTCGACAACCTTCCACCCCCCACCTCCTCCTCGTAGCGCCTACCGGGTTGGCTGAAGGCCGCCGGGCGCTAATGCCCCGCAGAACACCGCACGACGACTCACGGGCCCGCAACGGTCTCGAAACCTCCTGGGGCCATGCCGGGTCCCGCCCGAACACGCCCCGGCACCGTGGTTTTGAAATTTGCTCTCGCTATCTCCTCAAAAGTAACACCGTACGACCATGTCCCGATTCCTCGTTCGAGCCGCACATGTTGCCCTCACCCTCGCTCTCATTGTTGCCCTCGGGGGTGCCCCAACGGCCGCGGCGCAGAGCAGTCAGGCCACCGTTGGGACGCCGGCGCCCGACTTCACCCTGAAAGACGCTGATGGGGAGAAGCACAGCCTCTCCGAGTACGAAGGCAAATACGTCGTCCTCGAGTGGCTCAACTTCGGATGCCCGTACGTGGGCCAGCACTACAGCAGCGGTCACATGCAGAAACTCCAGAAAAAATACGGAAAGAAGAACGTCGTTTGGCTTTCGATTGTCTCCTCGGCGAAGGGGAAGCAGGGCTATTATCCTCCCAAGCAGATGAAGAAGCAGAAGAAGAAACATAACGGCCAAATGGCGGCCATCCTCATGGACCCATCCGGCAAGGTCGGCAGGATGTACGGCGCACGAGTCACGCCGCACATGTACGTCATTAGTCCGAAAGGAACCCTTCTCTACAAGGGTGGCATCGACGACTGGGCCACTGCAAACACCAACTCAACGCTTCCGTCGGAGACCTACATCACGGAGAAAGCGACGAACTACGTCGAGACCTCCCTCACCCAGGCGATGAACGACAAGGAGGTGAGTCCGAAGCAGGCCAAGCCCTACGGCTGCACGGTTAAGTATGCCTCAAAGTGATCGTTTTCCGGAAGTCTCTTGTGCCGACCGGTCCCTGTGACCGGTCGGCATTTTCTTTGTGTGCCATGCAAGCTCACAGGCTATAGGGTGAGAGTCCCGAATGAGCCGAGTTCGCAGGAATCATAAGCCGAAGGCAAGGCGCTTCCCGCAAGGGAAGGACTGAAAGAAGCCGGAGGCAAACACGCGCTCTGACGAACAGGAACAGGGTAAGTAGGCCTACCGCGAGGGTAATCCAGCAATGGATGGAGAGGCCCGAACGGCGAACCGTAATCGCGGGTGGTAAACCCTGCGGGACGTGTGGAAAGCCAGTGAGATGACCATGGGAGATCTCTGGGCTGAGAGGCCCGGAGAAGTCAGCCGAGGCCATAGTACCTCGACCGGAAGGAAGTTGACCGGGTCGGAGGAAGGGCCGAACCTCTGGACCAAGAAGCAGGACTTTCCGCCCTGTACAAGCCGCGTTGAAGGTAGGAACGACTGAGAGGTCACCGATTTGACAGGAGGCAACCGTATGTTGTCTCCGGTGTCAAAAGGTCACCACGAGTGGCTTGCAGCGAAGGAGAGGAACCGAGTCTTGGCCGATCCAAGGTTCAACGATTCAGAGGAACCGCCGAGTGCGTAGAACGCATGCCCGGTGGTGTGAGAGGGACGTGGGGTCGGGCTCCAACCCGCCCCCACTCCCTACTCGATTTCGGGTGGGGGCATCCGTTCTGCAGAGAACCGGCGTGCCACCCTGAGGGCCCTCTGGCGGAGACGCCGGGGTGGGCTTG
>NZ_JBDGQQ010000041.1:22988-43200 GCF_042218895.1 Salinibacter sp.
GAGAACCGGCGTGCCACCCTGAGGGCCCTCTGGCGGAGACGCCGGGGTGGGCTTGCACGGCGGCGATTGGAGCTGCTCCTGGCCCCAGCCCAGGAGATGTCATCAGACGACAAGAGTTGTGCCGATGAGCCCAATGAGAGCGGAGAGAAGGATGAACACAATCATCCCGGCGAGGTAGGCGAGGGCCGGCAGGAGCCATCCCCTCCAGCGGCCTCCGAAGAAGGCCCGCCCCCCATGGGCGTGGAGTCCGACCTGCAGCAGAGGACCGACGGCCCCCACGAGGCCGGGCGCAGCGGTGAAAAAGAGCGGAGCCAGGAGCGCGGTAAGCACCGTGGCCTGAGCCGTGACGTAGAGCTCAAAGACGAGCGCTTCCCCCAGGGAGTAGTCGGGGAAAAACGCCCGAAGAAAGAGCGCGGCCGCTGCGCCGATCACGAACCCAGAGTACGTTTGCAACTGCTGAACCCATTCGAACAGGACCTGGGCAAGCTCCTGGACTGACGTCACGCCGAACATCACGCGGTAGGGCGCTCCGGGCTCGAACAGCTCAGACGGTTCCACTCCCATGGACCGCCACGTCGTCGTCAGTATTTCCACCTGCCCCTGGACCCACGAGTCCCGAAAGAGCAGAAAGACGAGAAAGGCACCCGTGGCGGCCATCAGGAAGTACCCGATGGGATTGATGAACCGTTTGCGCTCCCCGCCGGCGTACCGACGCGCGACCCGCCCCGGATTCCGCGCCGCCTGGACGACCGTCCGCCACGCCCCGCGCTGCAGGTCCTCCAGCTCAAAGATCGCCTCGACGAAGAGGCGCGCGAGATCCCGTACCCGCAGGGTCGAGAGGTGCCGCTGCCCGCACTCGTGGCAGTACGTTCCAACAAGTGGGGCCCCGCAGTTCTGGCAAGCCCTGCCAGTGGGGGCGGGCGCAGAATCCGGCTGTGGCTCCGGATCTGTCGAACGGTCGGGCATGAGGAAAGCGCTCGTCGGAGATGGAAATCGGTTAGTTGCATTGGTGGGGGAGGCACGTCGTTCCTCCAGGGGTCCCTGTCTGCCAGAGGGGCCGGAGGCGCGTTGGACCGTGGCCCGAAGGTAGCCGCACCTGTACAGAAAATCCTCGCCAAGAAGGCCCGACGGCCGTGTTCACCCGCGGCCGAATGAACGATACGGGTTGTGCCCCTCCCCGGCAACAGCTACGTTGAGGAGCTGTAGAACACATTGGTTCCGAGTATTCCTTCGAATCCGACCGTGCGGACATGGACCTTCCGCTGTACCTGACGGCCCTGGTCGCCTTCCTCGTCATCAACGCGATGCTGCTCTCGGCGTCGATTTTAGTGTACGCGGAGCGGCGCGTCTCGGCCTTCATGCAGAACCGGCCCGGCCCCAACCGGGTTGGGCCCCTCGGCCTCCTCCAACCGTTCGCCGATGTTCTCAAGTTTGTACTGAAGGAGGACGTACGGCCCGCCGGGGCCAATTCCTTCATCCACTCCCTGGCCCCAGTCATCATGGTCGTCGTCGCCATGAGCACTGCGGCGCTCATCCCGTTCGCCGAGGGCGTGGTGATCGCCGACCTGAACGTGGGGGTGATCATGCTGCTGGCGCTCACCTCCATCAGCGTCTACGGCGTTACGCTCGCGGGCTGGAGCTCGAACAGCAAGTTCTCCCTGCTCGGGGGCCTCCGCTCGGCGGCGCAGATGGTGTCTTACGAGTTGTCGATGGGACTGGCAGTGATTTCTGTGGTGGTCATCGCCGGCTCGCTTAACTTCACGGCCATTGTCGAGGACCAGAGTGCCGGCTGGGCGCTTCTGGGCTGGAACGTGGTCCGCAACCCCATCGGGTGTCTCGTCTTCATCGTCACCGCCTTCGCGGAGACAAACCGTGCCCCCTTCGACTTGCCGGAAGCGGAGGAGGAACTGGTAGCGGGCTACCACACGGAGTACAGCGGAATGAAGTTTGGCATGTTCTTCCTTGCCGAGTACGTCAACTGGTTCATCGCCTCCTTCTTCATCGCGACCCTCTTCTTCGGAGGCTACTTGGTGCCCTTCCAGCCGCTCCTGCTGGACCTTGTGCCGGCCCTCGAGGGCTCGACCCTGCTCGCCGTTCTTCAGTTCGCATCCCTGATGCTGAAGGTAGCCTTCTTTGCGTTTCTCTTCATCTGGGTGCGGTGGACATTTCCGCGCTTCAAGTACAACCAGCTCATGCAGGTAGGCTGGAAGTACTTGCTGCCCATCGCGCTGGCGAATGTGATCTTGATCGCCCTCGGCGTCATCGGGCTCGACGCGATCGGCCTGTGGTCGCCCTCGTTCTAGGCAGGGACACCAGGACTGCCGCCTTGACCGGACGGAAGCCCGCTCGTCGTTCCCTTCCCTCGTCCGCAGGTCCCCCCTGGTTCCGCACGTCCCGCTCGGGCAGTGAAATGAGCTCCCCATCCAGTAGCTGGCGATTCGCCCGTCCTGTTTGACGCTCCGACGCGTATTACCGAACTCTGGGTCCGGGCCTGAAACCACAACGATCCTGAGCGGGGGCGCTCCCCGCATCTGCGGTCCGCCGGACGGCTGAGGGCTGGAACCGTGCCCCAGGCCCACAATGCCGATGTCGTTTCCGGCCCAGACACGAACGTCGCCAACGAGTCCGGCGGCTGCAACCGGTCGGTCACCCGCAGGGGGCCTCGAAGACGGAGACTGGACGGGTAGCCCCTTCGGTCTCGGGCCTCCAGGCTCGTACGTCCCCCTGCGCGCCCCAACGCACAGCGGCCGAGCCGACCCGCCGGTCCCCTCTCAACCGCAGGGCTACTCGCAGGTGCGCGTCGTCTCAGAACCAGAGAACGTAAAGTCGCCCTCTTGGGTCTCCACCGTGGCAAGGATGTACGGAGACGTTAGCACCGTCGTGACTGCGCATCCCTTCTCTGGGGTCGTCTCGGTGTACCGGACCTGTAGTTTCTTCCCTTTCGTGTTAGCCAACACCTCATCAATCTTGACGCTGTATCCGCCACTCGGGCGCTGGCCGAGCACGATCGCAATGACAACCTGCTTGTTGAAGTCTACACTGGGGCGTGCAGGAACGGACTTCTGGTCGGCGTGCAGCCTCTTCCAGAACGCCGCGTACTCGTCCTCGTCGCGGAGCACCGTTCGAGTCCCCTCTACGATGTCTCCGTACTGCCCACGGTCGATCTGCTCAACGTTCACAGCCCCGGCCCCGAGCGTTTCGTGGGCGACCTTGGTCGAGAATTCTGAGGCCGAATTCTCACCATCCAGAAAGGAAAGGGTGTCGCAGCCGCCCACCACGATGAGAAGGAGCGGTACGAGACCGGCCGCGAGCATCTTCAAGTACGACCCGAACCGGGCCTGAGCATTCTGAGGACTCAGCATGGGAGGACAAAGGACTAGTTCCGAATTCTGCGGCGAGGGGATGGGACTCCCCCCTGTTCCGTCCATGCTACACGCATGCATGCCGGCAGTGCACAGCCAGCCCGCCGAAGAATGCTTGAAGAGAGGAGGGGGCCGGGCCTTTTACACGGAGCCAATGGAAACGCCCGCCCCGAATGGGTCGGGGCGGGCGCTGCCCGGGCCGAACATCGTCCGGCGATCTGTTCCGCTAAGCGATGACGTGGTCCGTTCTCTCCCTCCATCCGGAGGACAGGGAAGTGTGGGCCGGGCGTGCCGTTTCCACACAACTACCGTTCGAGGGCGGTTCCGCTGGCGCCGACGGCGCTCGTCGGGGCACCCTGCACGATGGCGTTGAGGTTTTGGCCCGTAGGAGTGTCCTGGGCCCGCCATGTGCCGTCGTAGTGAAACACCTGGCCGCCCGTTCCGACGGCGTACCCCTCTCCATCCTCGACCTCGACGTCCCTCAGGTTGGCGTCCCCGAGGTCGGTGCGGGTCCACTGGTTTCCGTCCCAGTGGAAGACCATGCCGTTGCCGCCAGCAACCCATACGTCGTTCGCGGCGTCACTATCGACGGCGTAGAAGTTTACATTGGCGTCCTGAAGGCCGATGGCGGTCCAGGTTACGCCGTCGTCGGTTGCAAACACCTTCCCGTTGGTGTCTACGGCGTGGCCAGCCTTCGCAGCGTGGAAGTCGATGGCCTGAATGCTGGATCCGCTCCCGGGGGTGACGTAGTTCCAGGTTCCGCTCTCCCCATCCTCAAAGCTGTAGAAAATCAGTCCCGAGTCGGTTGCTCCGTACACGTTGGCTTCGTCGGCCTGGCCCGTTACTGCGATGTCGTTGAAGTTGTCGCCGGTGTCGTCGGGCCCGGAGTGATCCTCGATCACGCCCGACTCGACGTCGTACTCCCCAACGGCGCCGGAGGCCCCGACAAACCACAGCGCATCCCGTTCGGCGGTTACGTCCGATCCGTACAGGTTCTTCCCGTTGCCGGAAGGGCCCCCGTCAACGATCTTCTTCCAGTTCACCGTCCCGTTCTCGACGGTCCGCTTGAGAAGGACCCCGTTTCCGCCGACGGCGTACTGCCCGGCAGAGGTGCGTTCCACATCGTACAGGTCATTGTCTGTCTCGACCTCGACGGCGGTCCACACCGAAGATCCGGACTGGGCCGTGCGGCTTGTCCCTTCGAAGGACGAGTCGGACTGCGGGCCGACTGGTCCCTGGCTGTCGCACCCGAACGAGAACGCGAGAAGGGCGAAGAGCGCGGTCCAACCGGGAAGAGAATAGAGGCGTTGCATGGGTTGAGGACTGTTTGTGAACAGGTTCACGAAAAGGATCGGCCCTGCCTCCGTTCACCGTGGTTGCCGATTCGGTTTGGCTGGGCTCAGGAGAGGCAAGGCGGCCATCGAGCACGGCACAACGACCCTGCGGACGAGGCTCACTGGCACTCGGATCTGGCGTGAGCCCCCTTGATGTATCCACTATGCCGTACGTGGCGCCACCGCCAGAGTCGTGAGGTCGAGCTGAGGTTTGGCTATGATCCGGTGATGACTCGCTTAGCTCCCGCAGATGGGGCGGGAAGAAGTGAAATCATCTCTTCTCGGAAGGCCCACGCCGGCCCGTCGAATGGGGGACGTGCCCGGTTGACCGGAGACCGACGTTGCCTGCTGTTCCTGTATGGGAAACAGGCCGTGCCGTAGCGAAGAGATTGCCCGGCGTGTTGAGATGTGGGATCTCCGTTCCCTCGATTAGGGAAGCGGCCTGCGTCGTCCCATGCAATGCGAGGACGCCCCGTCTACGCCGTCGAGCGGACCGTGCGGGCCCCTCGCGCCTTCCGGCCCGCATGGCCGGTCGGCCGCTCCGTGCCTGCCCACTCCAGACGGGGCGCCTCGTCAGGCCGCGTCCGCCTCGCCTGACGGCGACTGCGATAGCTGCATCGATACCGAGACCTTGAGGCTACGCCCGCCGCCCTGCCCCGCTGACTGTCCGGGCTCCTCTTCTGCCGATCCACTCTTCTCCCCCGGTAGGGCTCCGGGCGACTCTCCTCCCTCCCCTGACAGGGTGCCGCCGACCGGGAGTTCCAGGACGAACGTGCTGCCTGATCCCTTGGCCGTCTCCAGCTCAACGGTCCCTCCGTGGCGCTCGGCCACCTGCTTGACCACGTACAGCCCCAACCCCGATGACCCCTCCCCAGCCGTCGGCTCCGGTCCTGCTTGCCGGAAGGGCTCAAACAACTGCTCCTGCTCGTCCTCCTCCAACCCCGGCCCGTTGTCGGATACAGAAAACCGCACGGCCCCGTCGGCCTGCTCAACCCGCACGTCGATCCGTTCCCCGCGGGGAGAGTACTTCAGGGCGTTGCTGACGAGGTTGTTCATCGCTTCTCGGAGCCGCACCGCGTCCCCGACCACCACGCACTCCTCGCCGGCGACCGTGCAGCGGAGGTCCTGCCCCTTGTACTCAGCGTGGACCTGAAAGCTCTCCACCACCCGTCGGGCCAGGTCCCCGACATCGACCGGCTCGGCAGCAATTTCCTCCGGCCCCGACGCGGCGGGAGACACGTCGATCTCCTCTAGGTAGCTGGAGGCCTCCTCGGCCGAGTCGCGGATGAGCTCGAGCTTCCGCCGGGCATCCTCCGAGACGGTTTCGCGCTCGAGCACCATGCTGGCGAGGCGCTCGATCGCGAGAAGCGGGTTTTTCAGCTCGTGGGTCACTGACGAATGCTGCCTCAAGCTCTCTTCCATCGGAAGTCCAAGACGGGTTCAATTGCGGAGAGAGGCTAATGCTCAAGCCAGTCCTCGGTGCGACGCCGGCGCGCGGCGTCGAAAGTAGAGGCGGACCTTTCACGGCCCCAGGTGCACCCACATGGTGCCGGCCAACCCGGACAATTGCTTTCAACCATCGTGCAAACCGGTGCACTCAACGCGCACACGCAGAATTTACCCCCGTAGAGACCAGGGATCGGGACAGCCCCAGGGCTTGGAGGCGGCCGTGGGCGAGCACGTTCACATGGGTCCCTCCGGGCCGACCCGATTCTGGAGGCGTCTAGCCGTCCCCACTCCAGTTTCATCTCTCCGGTATGACGGCGCCTCGCAGCGTGCCTTTCGATCGGCCTTCCTCTTCGGGCCTGGGGATCGAGATTGGTCGAATCGGATTTAATGGATGATTACCTTCCACTCTTTATCCTGCGTTCTCGCCCCCGATGGTCTCTCCGAGGCGACTCCGCATTTTCGCACTTGTACTCGTCAGCCTGCTTTTCGTGCTCGGCGGCTGCGACCTCTCCAGCAGTGAGGAGGACCTGGATCTTCTCTTCGGCTCCTGGCGCGTCGAGGACCTCTCTGTCGATGGGATTTCGGTCAAGGCCCGACTCGACGCGCGGTACGCCCCCCTGGTGCTGACACTTCGGGAGAGTGGGGGAGACCGGGAATTTTTTACCCTTGTAGGTCAGGGAGACAATGCCGAGCAAGACCTGTTTGTGCAGGGCACCTTCCAGGTCGAGAGCGAGGACGACGAGCTACTGCTTTCGCCCGACAGTGATCTCCTCGTGGGACTCAACTACACACCTCCGGGCGCGGAAGGCTCGCGACTGCGACTGAGCGCGGACGAAGGAGAGAGCGAAGAACGGTTCTTAACACTGATCGGCCTTCCGGTTCAGGGAGAGGTAGATCGGTTAGAGATTCGCCTGTCGAAGGACGGAACCGCCCCCCAGAAGCGGCTCTCCAGCCTGCAATGACAGTCACCCGGACGCCCTGCTCCAGGCAGTTCTGGATGGTGCTGCCTCTCTATAGGGCGCCGGCTGGGGGACCTGCTCTTCCCCTCGGAGCATCTAGCGCGGAACAGGGGGCCAGAGTTGAACCGGGAGGGACCGCCGGGGCGGGACGTTCCCGACACGCCGGTCTCGGCCTCGCTCAGAAGGGAAGGTCGTCGTCCTGCCCGAAGCCCTCGTTCTGGCGAAGCGTCTCCTCGTCTCTGATCATCTCGATTACCCCCGGCACCTGGCCGACCGTAAGCGCGTGCACCGAGCTGACGCCCTGCACGTCGAGCACGCGGTGCAGATACCCCTCGTCGCGCCCGCAGTAACGGGCAAAGCCCTGGATCTTCTCGGCAAGCGGACCGCCCGGGAGGGTGGTCTCTCCGACTCTCTGCTCGGGCGGATGCCTGCTCGCCCGGTCCAGGAGCACGTCCGAGGCGCTCCGTATCTCGGCCTCAGACGGCCCCTCCGCCTCTGCTTGGGAGTCGGTTCCTGACTGCCCGGACGCGGGGCGGGCGGAGGAGGGAGCGTCTCGAGACGCTTCCTGGGTGGCGGCCCGGCGGGCGCCACCTCTCGTTTGACTTTCGGGCTGTTCCTTGGGGGACGGCTCCTCTTTCGGAGAGTCGACTCGGTGCCCCTCCGGATCGATCTGCCAGGTGTTTCCACTCTCCCGGTTGTACACCTCGATGTTTTGATCGTACCCGACATAGATGCCGAGCGGATTGTTGTCGGTCTCTCCAATGTCGATGGTGTAGTTGTTTTCCTCGTCGTAGGCCCGAAGCCGCATCTTGTCGAACGTGCCGCGCTCCCCTTCAAGGTCCCGGTCATAAATCAAGACCACCTGATCCGACCCAGACGCCCGACGAAGCCGTTGCTCGGCACGGTCGATCTCGCGGATCAGTTCCTGACAGTGCGCAAGCTCTGCAAGGTCCCCCTCAAAGGAAAACGAGAGGTCCCCAATGGAAAAGTGGCCGGTGGGCATGGCAGGGGAGTTGGGCTAGTGCGTGGTGTTCATTGACGGAGCGGAGCGTTGGAAGGGCATTCTCGTCCCCAGTGTATGCTTGTCTGGGATGGACTGCATACGTTCGTGGGGGCCTTCCGATTCGTCGGTTCTGTGCAACTGTCCAGCGAACGTGAGGACCACGGCAACATTGGACATCGCTCGCCAGGCTTCTCTCCGGGTGCCGGATGCATGCCGGGTAGGAATGCATCATTGCCGCGCTGCCCCACATGCCCCTCGGCGTCTCTGATGTAGGCAGGCCTCGCACAGAGAACTACGGCTTAGCACCGGTGGCTACCGTGCGGTACCGGAGGTCCCTTCGACGAGCTTCACGTGATGCCGGGAGAGCTTGTACCGCGGCTCCTCCAAGCCCTCCGGCACCACGCGTACGTAGAAGCCCCCATCGTCGAAGACGCTTTCTACCACTTCGAAGCGACCATTGGGGCTAGCCTCGGCGTGGAGCCCCACCGCTTCCACCGGCGCATCCAGGGTCACGATGTCGCCGGGCTGCGGAGACTGGTAGGATCCTTCGTAGTCGGCTGTGTGCGGACGTGCAGGCATCGCGCTTGCCGTGTGCTGTGATGCTGTGCAAAGTATGTGTGTGTTATCAACGGGCGAGAGGAGAACGCCGGTTCCTGCTCAGGCCCGCACGTTCGAGTTGTTACAGGGTGATCGTGATGTGCCCCCGCCAACGCCCATCCGGAATCGAAGGCGGGACCGTCGGGCATCCTGGAGGGACGCCCCGTCTGGACGTGTTGGTCGGTCGTTTGTTGGCACAATCTTTACGGTTCCGGATTGGTTGTTCCCCGGAGGCGGCGTGCTGTACATGTAGCTCCAGAACGGGATAGAGGAGGTGCGTGACCTCATCTCCATCGACCTGGGGGCTGATCATGCCGACCGACAAGCAGCTTCGCGTATGGTGCCGCCGCATAAAGGCGTCCGACCGGGAGGCCTTCGCGAGCGTATTCGATGTGCTCCACGACCGGCTGGCCCGCTATGCGCTTCAGATTACCGGGCGGAAGGCGACGGCCCGAGACGTGGTTCAGCAGGCCTTCACGGCCCTCTGGGAGATGCGCTCGTCGCTGAATCCAGAGGAATCTCTCGAGGCACTTCTCTTCCGCATTGTTCGCAACCGCGCCTACAACTGCAAGCGCGATCGGCAGACGCGGGCCTCCAACCACGAGATTCTTCAGCGTGACACTGAGCCCATTCGGGACACCCCTGCAGTGGACATGGATGCGGATCGACTCGAAAAGCATCTTAGGAGTTGGATTGTTGACCTCCCCGAGCGGCAGCAGGAAGCCTTAGTCCTGAGTCGATTCGAGGGACTCACCCACGAGGAGATTGGGGAGGTCATGGAGATTTCCCCCGCAACGGTGAATACCCACATCGTCCGGGCCCTGAAGACACTGCGACGCAAAGTCCGCTCGCACCATCCAGACCTGCAAATGCCATGAGCCGCGACTCGCCCCACGATCTGCCCCCCGCGCTCCGAGAGGCGCTTACGGAGGAGAGGGCGGACGACGGAGGCAGAGATGCCCCTACCTTCGAGGCGCTTTGGGACCTCCTGGGCCCGGTCAAGCCGCCCTCTTCTGCACTCCCAGACGCCTCGGACACCTGGGCGGACGTGCGCCGCAATCTCGATTCGGATGCTGCCCCCCCGGACACGAACGCTACCGAGGCCCGAGCGCGACGCCCCCCGCGGTCGAGGGTCCATCATCGTCGGGTCCGATGGCGGTGGGGCGTCGCTGCGATCGTCCTGCTGGTCGTGGCGGTCGGGGCATGGTTGTGGCAGCGCCCCGTTGCCGTCACCGCTGCACCCGGCACCTCGGTAACCCGGACCCTTCCGGACGGCTCGGTCGTCGAGCTTAACGGCGGTACGCGCCTCACGTATCCACGCACGATGTCGACCCTGGCCTTTCTCGAAGATCAGCGGCGCACCGTCCACCTGCAGGGAGAAGCCTACTTCGAGGTGCGTTCCGCCGATCGGCCGTTCGTAGTTCGCACACAGACTGCACGCATCGAGGTTGTTAGCACCGCGTTTGCCGTGCGGACAAACGTGGACGGGAGAAAGACGCACGTGGCTCTTGCAGAAGGAACGGTTCGAGTACGGAGCGCCTCTATGGATACGGTGACTCTACAGGCGGGAGAGGCCGTCCATGTCGGCAAGGAGGGTCTGGTATCCCCACCGGCAGATACGTCGATTCGCCGCGTCACGGCCTGGCGACGGGGCGGCTTCGCCGTCACGGCGAAGCCCTTGCCGGCGGTTGTCCGCGCGCTGGAACGCCAGTTCGGAACGCCCATCCGACTGAGCTCCAAGCTCTCTCCCAAAG
Organism: Salinibacter sp.; assembly: GCF_042218895.1. NCBI lineage: Bacteria > Pseudomonadati > Rhodothermota > Rhodothermia > Rhodothermales > Salinibacteraceae > Salinibacter > Salinibacter sp. The sequence goes on from NZ_JBDGQQ010000041.1 coordinate 33,447, forward strand.
TAACGTCTTCCCCTCTCACTCTGTATTACTCCCAGGACGTGAACGTCGAAACCATTCTCCACGACCTCTCCGTGGCGCAGGGCCTCTCGTACCGCCCCACCGCACAGGGATACGTGATCGCCCCCTCAAACCGCACGCGGCAACCGACCGAACCGGATGAGTGACCATGACGGCTTCCGTCCCACGTACATCGGCGGCCTGGAGAGGAACAATTGCAGCCCTGGTTCTGGCTGTCCTGAGCGTTGCTTCGTGCCTCCCGGCCCATGGACAGCCGGACGGGGAGGCACGCTACACGATGATGTTTCGGGGGGTGCCACTCCCGAAAGCCCTCGTCCGGGTCGCCGAGACGACCCACGCAAACCTCGTTTACAACGCCGAAGTGGTTCAGGGGAAGCACGCGTACTGCACTGTGCAAAACGCCCCCGTTCCGGCTGTGCTGCGCTGCATCCTCGACGATCTGGCGCTCGATTTTGTTCAAACCTCCGCGGGGACCTATGTGCTGACCCGCTCCCCGCGGCGAGCGCCGCGGCGGGGACATCTCACTGGACGGGTCGTCGATGCACAGACTGGGGAGCCCCTCCCGAACGCCCATGTGCTTCTGGCCGCCGCGAACACGACAGTAGCCACCGATCCTGCCGGGCACTTTCAGCTCCCAGATCTCACGGCCGGTAGGCATCGCGTGGTGGCGACCCACGTGGGGTACGAGAGTGCAACCGCGACCATTCGCCTTCCTCCGGGAGACAGCACGTATCGTCAGATCACGCTCTCCCCTCGTCCTATCGCTACGTCTCCCATCGTCGTCACCCAGTCGGAACGTCGGCTCCCCGAGGACGGACTCGGCACCTCCACGCTCTCCACGAAGGAACTTCAGCGATCAGGCCCCTCTGGCACCGCCGATGTACTCGGACAGGCGAGCACGCTGCTCGGGGTGTACGCCCGGCGCCCCCTGGCCGATCTCCACATTCAGGGCGGGGCGACCGCGGAGCACCGGGTGCGCCTTGACGGCATTCCGGTTCGCAATCCCGTAACCCTGCGCCGGATGCTCGGCGCTTTCAGCCCGCTTTCCCTCGACCACCTGACAGTTCGGAAGGCAGGGTACGGCGTCGAACACGGAAGCACCATCTCGGGGATCCTTGACGCCAGGCACGCCCTAAGCACCGCCACGCCCGAGATTGGGCAGGTACAAATCGACCCCCTTAGCGTCAACGCCGAGGTGCACCGGTCTTTCCCCCTCGACAATCGGCGATCCGCGCAGGTCCGAGTGGCGGCCCGCACGAGCCTCTGGGACGTGTACCAGCATCCGACCTTGAGCGGCCTTCTTCGCGACTGGAACGTCGTGGACCCGATGCTCCTGGCCTCTTACTTTGGGAATCATTCGGGGCTTCCCCTGACGCCGAAATCCCAAACGACTTCGCTCGGATTCTCGGACCTGCACACCGCTGCACGCGTCGATCTCGGGCCCTACCGCTCCCTGCAGGTCTCCGGATACCGGGGCACGAATCAGCTTCAGACCGAGTTTGTAGCGACTTCGTCTGATACGCCCTCCTCACAAATGCCAAGCACCGGAGGCCAATCGGCCATGCTCACCCAAGATCGGTACGCCTGGACCAACCATGCTGCGCAAGCCCGCCTCGACTGGATGCTGAGCTCCCGGACGTCCACGTCGATTCAGATCCAGGCGAGCCAGCAGAGCGTCCACCGGGGCTATCAGATGTCGTATGTCCCGTCGCAGTCTCCTGTGGAGCGACGTCCCTCAGCAATCATCGATACGCTGCGCGACGCCCTCGATCCGTCGAAGTGGCCCGACGATCACAATCGCATTCAGGAATTTGCCGTCAAGGGAACGGGGAGCTACAGTCTTTCTCCCCGTCACCACTTGAAGGGCGCCATAAACGTGTCGCGTATTTCGAGCCGGTTCCGCCTTGGCAACCGTTTTTTCCGCCCGATGTCGTTCCAAGGAACCCACTGGCAGATGGCCGGATACGTCCGCGACGTGTATTCGCTAGGGACGGCCACGACGGTGAATGCTGGAACCCGCCTCACGTACATCCCCTCCCGGCATACGCTCTACGCGGAACCGCGGCTCGTCTTTCGCCACGAGGGGACCTACAGACCGGTTGGCGACTATGCCCTCCGGCTTGCCGGAGGAGTCTATCGCCAGTTCGTGAACCGGTTTGACGTGAGCAGTACGAGCCCCACCTCCATCCTACCTTCCCTGCGCTTTTGGCTGCCGACCGGCAAGGCCCATGCTCCTCCTCGAGCCTATCACGCGGCCCTTACTGTCCGGATTCAGCCTTCCGACCCGTGGTCACTCATCGTGGAGGGATATCTAAAACAATATCCCCACCTTCTGGCCCTCGACTATGCTACGTTCCAGGGGGACCGATCGGCGCCCGTGCCCGCCGCCCGCGCCGTTTCTTCCACGCACGGGTACGCATCGGGACTCGGCCTGGCCGTTGCGCGTCAGGGTCCCCTCATCGAAACCACGCTTCGATACGATTGGACCCGCTCTCGACGACAGTTTCCGTCTCGGTTCGGAGGCCGTCTGGTCCCTACGCCCTGGAACAAGCCGCATCGAGTGGTCCTTTCGGCTACCGCGAAAACCAACGTCGGGGTCGAGTTCCGTGCGCGTGGTACGTACGTCTCGGGACAGCGCTGGGGTCTTCGCCGTGTCTACTACGACTACCTCAGCGTGCAACCGAAGACCGGCATTTCTAGCCCCTTCTCCTTTCAGCGGCCGGGCCACCACACCCTCGCGCCAACCCTGCGGCTCGACGTGGGAGGTGCCTACACACTTCAACTTGGGGCCGCCACCGTCAATCTTCAGGTCACAGTGACGAATCTTCTGGGGCGCCGGAATCCGTTTGACTGGAGTCTCGACCCTTCGGGACAGCACACGACGCGGACGAGGCGCTTCTTGCCTGGGCGTCGGCTTGGTGGGACGCTCAGCATCCGCTACTGACCGGGAACTTAGCCCCCCACATCGGGGAGGATGTCGCCTTGGGACCCATCGCCTTGGGGCCCGTCCCCGTGGTACCGCCCCATCGGGGGATTGTCGTGCACCGTCCAGGACCGCTTTCCAGAAACAACCCCGTTTCGGGAAAGTAGTGCTCCTCCGCATCCAGGGCCCGGTTCGTGCTCCGAGGCCGGTTCAGAGATTTCCCGGTTGCGCCCCCGTTTACACTCCGCCATTGACAGCACCGAAACGCTCATGCCGGTCAGCGACGCCGATCGAGAGGAGATTCGCTCTCGCCTCAGCCGAATCGAGGGCCAGATCCGGGGCCTGAAGCGAATGGTCGACGAGGATCGCTACTGTGGGGACATTCTCGATCAGATTCATTCGGTGCAGCAGGCCCTCAAATCCGTAGGACGAGCCATCACCCGCAACCACCTCGAGACGTGCGTGACCGATGCCCTCCGGTCCGGTGACGAGCAGGCCGCGCAGGAAAGCTATGATGAGATCATGGGCCTGCTCGAGAAGGAGCTGTAAACTCAGCCCGGACGCGCCGCCCTCTTCGGATGCCCCGACGCACACCGGGGCTCTAATTGGGGCGGGATCGTTCGTCGTGGGCCACCTCGTGCGCTTCAACCACGCATTAGGAATTCGATGGGGCGGGAGGAGTGCCAGTAGGGACGTCCCGTCCCTCTGTTTCCCGGCGGTCCACGTCCCCTGGATCCTCGAGCTCCCCCGCGATGGCCTCGAAGGCATCGGTGGTCGTGACGAGGCCCTCGACGTGCTTCTCGGCGCGGACGAAGGCGAGCTCCTGTTGTTCTTGTTGGAGGCGGTCGATGAAATCGCTGACCGGGAGGTCCGGATCGACCCACACTGGCGGTTCGGCAATGTCGACGAGTGTGGCGTTCCCCCGTTCCAGCTCTGGCAGGTGCCGGAAGACCTTCGTCATGTACAGCGTGCCGATGACCTCGTCCCCGTCGTCCCCGAGGAGGGGATACCGGTCGTAGGGATGCGCCCGCATTCGCTGCAGGGTCTCGGCGAGATCGCTGGCGGTGCTGAGTGCGACGACCTCGGTTCGGGGCACCATGATGCGGCGGACCGGGATCTCCTCAATGTCAACGGCTCGTAGGATCTCGTTCCGCCGCTCACGGGAGAGGTTTGCCCGGCTCAGCACCGTTCCAATCTCTCGACGGACAGCTCCGTAGCTAGTGAGGGGTTCCTTTTCGTCCTCTTCGTCCCCCTCAGTCCAAGAGCGCGTAATGGTGACCCCGAAGAGCGCAAGAAGGCTCTTTGCAATCCAGTCGGCCGCCCGAATGATGGGGCGTAGGAGGCGGGTCCACCAGTAGAGCCCGGGGGCAAGATAGCGGGCGATGGCACGAGTTCGTTCGATCCCGAGGTAGGTTGGGGCCTGCTCCCCCACGACGACGTGAAGCAGGTTGACGAGGAGGAGAGCCGCCGTCACGGAAATGGTGTGAGTAGCCACCGCCCCGATCCCCCCAGCGGGCAGCAGGTTCCCAATGAGGTGCGTTACGCCCGGTTCTCCAACCACGCCGAGCCCAATGCTGCAGACTGTGATGCCGACCTGGCACCCCGAGAGGTAGATCTCCAGCTCTTCCGTCATCTCCCAAGCCCGACGCAGGCCCGCGTGTTGCTGGAAGTCCTGTTCATCGAACTGGCGTACGCGAGTGAGGGCAAACTCTGTGGTCACGAAAAAGGCGTTGCCCAGAAGAAGAATTGCCCCACCGAGAAGCTGGAAAGCTGTGATCCACGTCACAAAAGGAGTTTCCTCGTCTCGTCCTACCGCTCCGAGCGATCGGCTCGATTTCCCGCTACGCTTCGGCCTCTTCGACGGCGGCCTCACCCTCGCCGTCCGCCTCGGGCCGATTGGGGCAGTCCTCGCGGATACAGTGGCCGTACATGTTCAGGGAGTGGTGCTTGATGTCGAACTCGTAGATGTCGGCCACCATCTCCTGGATGCTCTGAAGCCGCGGATCGCAGAACTCAAAGAGTTCATTGCAATCCATACAAATGAGGTGGTCGTGCTGCCAGTAGCTGTAGGCCCGTTCATACTTGGCCTGGTTCTTCCCAAACTGGTGCCGGACGACAAGGTCGCACTCCAGCAGCAGCTCCAGCGTGTTGTAGACAGTTGCGCGGCTCACGCGGGTCCCGTCCTGCTTCAGGCGCACGTACAGCTCGTCGGCATCGATGTGGTCGTCGGTCGTGTAGATCTCTTCCAGGACCGCGAAGCGCTCAGGCGTCTGCCGCTTGTTGCGCTTCTTGAGGAAGGCCTGAAAGATCGATCGGACTTCGTCAAGCTTCTGCTGTGGGAGCGTCGACATGCTGGTCAGCAGGCGTGGGTTCAACAGCGAGAGGAGCGGCCGACAGGCTCGGGACGGACAGGCGCGCGGCCGGGGATCTTGCCTAGAGATCTGATGAACCGGCATCGGCAAAGGGGGTTCCACGATTTTCGCCCAGCAGGGCCTCGACGTCGGACCAGATGGTCCCGTGCAGCGCCTCGATCGAACGATGCCCGTCGAGCCGAAGGATGCGGTCGGGATGCTCCTCGGCGAGGGCCGCGTAGGAGGCGGCGACACGATCGTAGAAATGCTGGTCCTCAGCCTCCATGCGATCCCCCTCGTCTCCATCCTCCTCGCGCCGGGCCCGAGCCGTTTCGGGATCGACCTCCACGAGATACGTCCGGTCGGGCACGAGCCCCTCGGTCACCCGCCGGTGAAACGATTGCAGCCACTCCGGATCGGCCACGTCCCGCCCTGCCCCCTGGTACGCGGTAGTGGAATCGTAGAACCGATCACAAATCACGATCCGGCCCGTCTCCAGAGCCGGTCGGATGCGCTCGGCCACGAGCTGGGTCCGCGCCGCCGAAAAAAGAAGCAACTCTGCCATCGGATGCACGTTTAGGGCGGGCTCCAACAGAAGCGAGCGGACACGCTCAGACAGCTCGGTGCCCCCAGGCTCGCGGACCAGGAGGGTCTCGTGCCCTTCCTCCTGCAAGCGCTCATTGAGGAGCTGGGCCTGCGTGCTTTTTCCACTCCCGTCGATGCCTTCGAACGTGAGGAGGATCATAGTGGCGTCCCGCTGGTCGATCCAGGGCTAGAGGAAAGGTTCTTTTCGCGGAAAGAACCTGCCCGAACAGGCCTCGTTCTTGCATGTTCTTTCTCGAAGGCGTTATACTGATGAGTCCCACTGGGCCACGGTCCCCGGCGATGCCGCTCGGTGACCACCTGTGCGCTCTGACCAACTACGTACTGGTGTGCCATGAGCACGTTCGACTTCGGCTTCGAGGACTCTGAGGATTCGGCTTACGAGAGGAGTCTCGAAGACCTCGTCGCCGCGTACGAGGAGGATCCGTCTACGTACTTCGACTCCGGCGACCTCGAGCAGATTGCCTCGTTCTACTTTGAGGAGGGGGAGATGGAAAAGGCCCTCGAGGTCATCGACCACCTCATTGAGCTACACCCCTACACCTCCGACGCCTGGATGCGCCGGGGCATTCTCCTCAACAATCTGGGCCGCTCGGAAGAGGCCCTAGACGCCTACGAGCAGGCCCTGGACATCAACCCGACTGATACCGAGACGCTGATCAATCTCGGGATTACGCTCGACGGCCTCGGCCGGGTAGAGGAGGCCCTCGATGCCTACCACGAGGCGCTGTCCATCAATCCCCTGCACGGGGAGGCCCTCTTCAACCTGGGCGTGACACTGGAGCGGGACGGGCAGCTGGAAAAGGCCGTGGACGCGTTTGAGCAGTGCACGGACGTGTATCCGGAGCACCCTGAGGTGTGGTACGAACTGGGGTACTGCTACGACCGGCTCGGCGAGAATGAGGAGAGCGTGGAGGCGTACGATAACCACCTCGACATCGACCCGTACTCGCAGGACGCCTGGTACAACCGTGGCATCGTGCTCAACCGGATGGGCCACTTCGAGGAGGCGGTGTCAAGCTACGACATGGCCATCGCGATCCAGGACGAGTTTGCGTCGGCCTACTACAACCGCGGCAATGCGCAGGCCAACCTGGGAGAACTGGACGCGGCCATCGAGAGTTACGAGCAGGTTCTTGAGCTCGAAGGGCCGGACACGGCGACCTACTACAATATTGCCCTGGCCTACGAGGAGAAGGGTGACCTCGACTCGGCCCGCACCTACTACGAGAAGACACTCGACCTAGAGTCGGCGTATCCGGAGGCCTGGTACGGCCTGGGCTGCTGCCTCGACACGGACGAACGGCCCGAGGAGGCGCTCGAATGCTTCCGCTACGCGATCGACCTGAAGCCCGACGTGCCCAAGTTCTGGACGGCCCGGGCCGACTGCGCCTACAAGGCGGGGCGGTTCGACGAGGCGCTGGAGGCCTATCAGAAGGCCGTGCAGCTCGACGAGTCCGACGAGCATGCCTGGATGGGATACGCCGAGACGCTCCTGGAGAAGCGGCAGCCGGAGGAGGCCCTAGAGGCCTACCACCAGGCCCTAGAGCTCGACCCGAATAGCGCCACCACGTACTTTCGGCAGGCCAAGGCCCTGCTGGCCCTGGGCCGGGCCGACGAGAGCATTCGGGCCCTCAAGACTGCCTTCCGGCTCGACCCCGCCAAGAAGGAGGAATTCCGCCAGGCCTACCCCAGCCTCTACAACAATGATCGCGTCCGGCAGCTTCTTGATCTCGACTCATAGATCGCCCCCCACCGGAGGCCCTGATTCGACCGCCGAAGCCCCTCGCTGTCCCGCATGCCCTTCTCCCCCCTCTCCCTCCTCCGGCACACGCTGTACGGCGCATTGATGGGGGGCGCCGACATCATTCCCGGTGTGAGCGGCGGCACGATGGCCCTCATCGTGGGCATCTACGAACGGCTCATCCGGGCCCTCAGCTCGGCGGTGTCGTTCGGGGTGGCAGCAGCTCAGTTCGACTTTGACGCGGCCCGCACGCACTGGCGGGAAATTCCGTGGCGCTTCATTATTCCCTTGCTCGGGGGCATCGCCGGAGCCATTCTCGTGGGAGCGAAGGTGATTCCTCCCCTCATGGCCGCCCATCCGGCGTCCATGCGGGGCCTCTTCTTCGGACTCGTGGCCGCGTCGCTTTTCGTCCCCGCCCGCCGCATCGAGCACGTGACAGGGCTGCGGGTTGGAATCGGGCTTGCCTGTGCCGCTGGCGCCTTCGTCCTAACAGGGCTCCCGGCCCTTACCGTGTCCGACCCGAACCTGCTGCGCGTTTTCTTCTCTGCGGCGGTGGCGATCTGCGCCATGATTTTGCCCGGCGTCAGCGGGGCCTTCCTGCTGGAGGCGCTGGGCATCTACACCCCTACCCTCGAGGCACTCAACGGGCTTGAGTGGAGCTACGTGCTTACGTTTTGTGCGGGGGCCGCCGTTGGGCTCGGCACGTTCGCCACCCTCCTCGACATGCTGCTCACGCATCGCCACGACGCGACGATGGCCGCGCTCGTTGGGCTCATTGCGGGAGCCCTCCGAGCGCTGTGGCCCTACGGCGGGGCCGGCCGAACCCTCCAAGGCCCCGGTCCCGACGATCCCATCGTACCGGTCGTGGCGCTGGCACTGGCCGGATTTGGGGGCGTGCTCGCCCTCCTGTACTGGAGCCGGTCGCGAACCGAGAGAGACCCGGCTGTCTCTGACCTGTGAGCAGATCGTGGTCCTGTATCGCTTTGCCCGCCGTTTCTGTCGATGTACCGCTTCCTCCCCGTCCTCGTCTTCTCCCTGGGCCTTCTCGTTCCCACCGGATGTAGCACGCTCCCCCTCTCGAACAGTACTGCATCGGTTACCGACTCCCTGCGGGCCGCAAACGCCACCTTGCAGGCTCGGCTTCGCAAGACCCAGGACTCCCTAAGGTTCCACCGAGACCTCAAATCCGGCCAGTACTACCGCGACCTGCGGGTTCTGAAAGACCAGCTGAACCGACTCACCTACGAGGTTCGAACATTGCGGAGCGGGGGGAAAACAGTGGCCCTCCTCCCGGCCGACTCGCTGTTCAAGACCGGCACAGCCACCCTCACCCCAGCCGGCACGAAGCGGCTCCGTCCCGTCATTGCTCGCCTGCAGAGAACGTATCCCGCCCGGACAATTCGGGTTGAGGGGCATACCGACGATGTCCCTCTGGGCGATGAGTTCCAGAAACGGTTTGACTCGAACTGGGAGCTCTCGTGCGCCCGCGCGACCACCGTCGTTCGCCATCTGGTTGCACACAGCACCCTCGCCCCTACACAGTTTATCGCCGTCGGCTACGGTGCCACGGATCCTGTGGGCTCGAACGACACCGCGATGGGCCGTCGGCGCAACCGCCGGGTGCGCATTGCAGTTCTTCCCTCTCCCACGGGCGGCTACTCCCGCCCCTTCGAAACGTCGTGGTGAACACGCTGGTACCGCCCTACAAACTGGAGATAGCTCGCAGACCCATCGTCGTTGGGATACACGCCGAAGCCATTGATCCGGTACACCGGTCCGGAGGCCGTCTCGACGACGCGCTCCCGGAAGCTCTCGATCACTCCGGTCTCGGTCCGTCGGTGCCACACGATGGCTCCATCGGACACGCGACCGCGGTAGGTGACGGTCGTGCCGTCCGCCTGCTCGACCTCGCAGATGAGCACGCCGTCCTCGTTCACGTAGTTGCGCGCAGACTTGCGCACGACGCGCCCGTCGGGATAGCGGTTCACCTGCGTGCCAACCTGCACGTTTCCCTTCCATCGATAGCGGTGCTCGGCCGTGAGCGAATCGACCTGCGTTCCGTCGTACCTGTAAGCCAGGAATGGACCCTTCCAGTGTCCGGTGAACGACTCAAGC
>NZ_JBDGQQ010000041.1:43300-47802 GCF_042218895.1 Salinibacter sp.
GGGCGCGTTCCGTCGAGTAGGGAATTGATCATCCAGCGATTCTCGATACGCATTGGTCAGTCACCTTTTCTATGAAACGCGTGCTCAAATTTGTGGGCTTGATCGTCGGGGCTGTGCTCCTTGGGGGCGTTCTCTTCTTTTTCTGGGCAAGTGCGGGCCGGCTGTCCGAGGCAGAACTCACCCAGACGGAGACATACGCGGCGGATCCCGCTGCTCCAGATCGCGACACCCTCACGGTGATGACCTACAATATCGGGTTCCTGTCGGGCATGACCAACAACAAGCCGGTCGTGCGATCGGAAAGCCTCTTCACTGCGAACATGAGTCGAGCCGTGGATCTTTTTCGGGCGGTCAATCCTGGGGTCGTGGGGCTTCAGGAGGTCGACTACGGATCGGCCCGCTCGTTTTACGCTCGCCAGCTCGACACGCTCGCCACCCGACTTGGGTACACGGCCGCTGCGCGGGCCGTAAACTGGGATGTCCGCTACCTTCCCTTTCCGTATGGGTGGCCGGCCGTCCACTACGGGCGCGTACTGTCCGGGCAGTCCGTGCTCAGCCGATTCCCCATCCGACAGCACCGGCGCTACGTCCTTCCCCGCCCGCCGCAGTCGTTCTACCGGTCGGCCTTCTATCTCGATCGCCTCGCTCAGGCAGTCCTGATTGATGTCGGCGGTCGTCCTCTGGTAATTTTGAACGTGCACCTGGAGGCGTACCACGACTCCACGCGGGAGCGGCAGGCCCGGGTAGTGCGCGCGATCTATGATTCCGTGGCGCAGCCGGGGGTTCCCGTGTTTCTCCTCGGCGACTTCAACAGCGAGGTAGCGGCCTCCGACGACGCGACGATGGACCTCCTGCTCGACGAGACCGACCTGCGCCCCGTGCGGGACCGAGCCGATTCGACAGCCTCCACGTACCCGGCGGCCGATCCGACCAAAAATATCGATCACATCCTCTATCGGCCCAGTTTCATTACGCCCGTGGCGACAAGCGTCCGGTGTGGCCCGCCCGCCCATCCGCCCTCCGACCACTGCGCCGTGGCAGTGTCGGCGGTCCTCGCCCCAGCCGGGGCGAAGGCGCCCCCCACCGACTCTCTGCGCTCTATTTTTCCGCCCGCCGATGCCCTTCCGTAGCGGGCCGGACTACAGCACGTAGCTCTGCAGCGCATCGATGATGAGCAGGGCCGCAGCGGTTCCCACACACGCGTATCCGCCCCATCGCGCGGCCTTGCTCTGCCACTCTGTGCCCCAGGCCAGCATCGCGCTGCCTACGCTGAGGGCCAGGGAGGCCCCTGTCATCCAGAAGTCCCGCACGAACAGGAAAAACAGTCCTCCGAGTGCGGTGATAAGCGCCACCCCGTAGAGCCGGCGAACTCGTGCGTCGGGACCGGACGTGTCGCTGGTCGCGGCCATGGCGGAGGGACAGAACCCCTAGGCGTAGTGGAAAGGGCGGTCATGCAAGCTCCGGTTCTCGTTCCGGCTCGGCCGTCCAGTCCGTCGCCTCCGCGACGCGCTCGCACTGGTGGCAGCGGATGTCCCGATTGCGGCTTTTGCAGCAGGGCCGCTCGCTGCCAGGCGTGGGCGTCTTTACGTCGGGCAGTTGGAGCTGAGCGGCGGTCATGTCCGCCAGCGTTTCGATGAACTTCGGGTGGCTGTTGAGGCCCGGCATCACCTCGTAGTGCTCCGGAATAGGGGCACCTTCCTCCTCCAGTTCCTCCGGAATCTCGATGGCCAACTCGTAGCTCGTCTCGATATGGTCGGTCACGAAGGCGACCGGGATGACGAGCACATCCTTCCCCTCTTCGGCGAGCCGTTCCACCTCCTCGTCCGTGGCGGGCGTGAGCCACTCCGAGGGGCCCACCTTGCTTTGGAAGGCCGTGTTGAACGAGTGGTCAAAGTCCCGGTGCTCCATCAGGTGCTTCACCGTGGAGTGGACGAGGCAGCAGTACGGGTCGCGGCGCTCCTCCATCTCTTTGAGCGGCGTGCCGTGCGCGCTGAAGAGGAGGTGCACGTCATCGCGCACCTCTTCGGGAAAGCGCTCCAGCCCTTCGTCGATACGATCACTCAGTGCCTCGATGTACTTTGGGTACGTCGCGTACTCGAAGACGGAGGTGGTGGGCCAGGCCGGAATCTCGCCCGCCTTCTCCAGTTCGTGCCAGTACACGAGCGACGCTCCCGTCGTTGTTTTGGAGTACTGCGGGTACAGCGGGAGCAGAACGACCCTGTCGACGCCATCCTCCTGCATCTGGGCGGCCGTCTGCTCGCTGAACGGTTCCCAGTACCGCATGGCCATGTACGTCTTGAACGTGGCACCGGTACGGGCGGCGTAGCGCTCGTTGAGCTGGTGCTCCAAATTCTCAGCCTGCTCGCGCGTGAGCGGGTTGATCGGGGAGCCGCCGTCGTCGCTGATTTCCTTGTAGTCCTCGGCGACCGACATCGACCGGAAGTACGAAATGATGCGGGAGAACCAGTGACGCACGAGGCCTCGTGCCTGGAAGTAGACGACCTCCGAGAAGTCGATGATCGCCGGATCCATGAACAGATTGTAGAGGAAGGGCTCGACGGACTCTTCCCCATCCGGCCCCCCGAGGTTCAGGAGCACGACCCCAACCGTGTCGCCCGACTCCACGCCGAGCTTAGACGACGGGAAGAAGCCTCCTTCCACCAATCGAGGGTCGCTGTTGTAGTCTTCACGGTCGTAGCGGCGCAGAAACTCGTAGGGCGTCATTGCTCAGAGCGGGTTGCTCGTGGTATGCGCAAGAGGATATCTCTAACGTGAGCAGGGCAGTGAAGACTCGCCCACTGGTCTGATCGTTGCAAAGCCGTTGCGCTCTTGGAGGGTCGGCGAAGCCCGGTCCCCACTGTCCTCCGACCGAAGCTACGTGCTGGTTGCAGGCACGACGCACGAGCACCGCAGAGAACTACACGCTACGCCCCGCTTGTTAGTCCGAGGGATACTCGGGTCTGAGAAGAGGATCAGGGGGTTCTTCCGTCGAGCAAATTCAATACATGAATCGAACGATCCTCGTTCCCCCTTCAGCCTTGCTGCTCAGTCCGGTAGCAGCCCCTGAGAGGCTACTTAGGGCCGCTGTCGCTCAAGAGAACTGGTGAGCGGGCGTCCCTGCCCGGAAGGTCCCTATCGTCTCAGCAGCGCAGGCACGCCCCCTCCCCACCAATCTGATTCCTCGTCCCTGCGAGCGGGGCTGAACCGTCCTCCACAGCCCCTACCGTGTCGCCTGGCCGGCATACACCTGAGGGCCCGCCGGCGGGTCCTCTCTGCGCGGTCCTCTTCAACGTATGGCCGCTCAAGGGAGGAGCCCCTGTCGCACACGGCTTCCAGCAGCCCCCGACTCAGCGGCTGAAGGTCCCTGGCGACGGCCGGGCCTAACACCTCTACGATGATCTTACCCATCCGCTGGGGCGAGTCTACCCATCCCTCAGGACGAGTTCCCCCAAATTACAGGGACAGATCTCTCCAATCTGGGCGTGGCAGGGTTTTGGCTCCCTGAATGGACCGAGAAGCTTTCGTACTTGCACGGCCACGCCCTTCGATGTCGTTTGCTACTGGAACCTCTAAGTCCGACCAGGGACCGCTGCCCAGACGACGAGCCCGACAAGGGGTCGCACTTCAAGGCGATACTGTCCTCTCGCGCTATGGGCCGGGGCGGCGGTCCTGTTTCACTGGTTCCGGATGCGTGACAACGGACGTCTCTCGCGGCTGGTACCTGCCCTTGCTGGATTCCAACGGACACGAAAGACAATGGGCGCACGACGGCCGTTTTCCAGCGTCGCTTGGACCCGTCCGAAAAATGGGAAGAGCGTGGGCCTCCACATAAAATTTCGCTTTCACATGATCACTTCGTCTGCAATGGAGCAGTGCAGCCAACGCTTCATCGTCGGGCTCATCAGCGCCGTCCTGCTCTGTGCGGGTGGGAGCGTTCCTGCGCCCCTGCATGCCCAGTCCCAGGATAGCATCACCGTGTCGATCACCCTGGATCAGGGCTGGAATCTCTCCTCGGTCCCCGTCCAGGCCGACGATCAAAGCTTCGGGGCCCTGCTCCCTCCCTGCCAGAGCGGGTTCTTCTTCGATCCGGGAACCGGATATAGCACGATCGGAGACAGCGATCCCGTGCCTCCCGGCAAGGGAATTTTCGGGAACTGCTCCGCCGGCACGGTCCAGATAACCGGAACGCTGCCGGACTCCTCCTCGATTGCCGTCGACGAGGGCTGGAACGTCATCGGTGCGCTGGCCGACACGATTTCCGTAGACTCGGTGTCGAGCGATCCCGGCGGCATCGTTCAGACGAGCTTCTTCGGGTTTCGGCGGGGATACCAGGCCGCCGACTCCTTGTATCCGGGCCGGGGGTACTGGGTCAAGGTGAGCCAGCAGGGCAAGCTCGACCTCTCGACCCTGGATGTGCCTCCGCCGCCACTGCCGTCCAGCAAAGCACCTGCGAGTCCGTCCCCCGAAACGCTCCGACTGGTGATCACAGATGCCCGGGGGCG
>NZ_JBDGQQ010000042.1:0-4661 GCF_042218895.1 Salinibacter sp.
GGCTACTTGCAAAACGGCAGACCAAGATTGTTCAGCCCCGAGCTAACATGAGCCTCGCCCAGAACACCAGTGAAAGACTTTCGCTGGGGGTCGAGTATGCGTACCTGGCACAACCGGGCGCCTCTGGAATCGGACTCACCGCTACTCGGCAGATCAGTGATCGCTTCGCAGTGGGACTTCGGAGCGACATTTTCGTCCCGACGCACCGCGAGCGTACCAGTGCCTTCACGAGGAGTGAGTACGAGGAGACCCTCTGGACAGTGAGCGCGCACCTGAATGTGGAGGTATTCAGGCGTGGGGTCGTCGCACTGTATGGGGTAGCCGGCCTTCAACACCGCCGGTCCACTACTGAGGGCAAGAGGGATCTTTTCAACGACGTTCCCCCGTACGGCACCACGACCCGCCAGTTTGAATCGACGCAGAACAGCTTGCACGTCCAGGCAGGAGGGGGAATAGAGATCCGATCCGTCGTCACGTTTTTCGCCGAGCCCACCGTCATCCTCCACGCGTCTCCTCACCTTTCTCTTTCCGGCGGACTCCGAGTCTCCCTCTGACAGCAGCGTGTGGGGCTCCGGCGAAATAGATGTTCCCAACATCAGCCCGACGTCGTTCCGGCAGGATCGGCCTCCGCGTTGAGCGCCGATGTGTACGTGCGGCCGAAGCGGTCGGTGGCCTCCACCCGAATCCGGCTCGCGTCGGGGTTGAAGGGGGCGTAGTAGAGGTGCGCGGTGGGCTGGGGGTCGACCCACGTGTGCTTCTCCGGCCGATCGTCGCCGTCGTAGAGGCGGTCGCTCATCGGATCGACCCCCACACGCCGGGCCATATGGCCGGTGCGCACACCGTCCTCGTACCAGACGACCGTCCACTCGTCGTCGGCACCCCAGACGTTGGCGACAAACTCGTCGGGCGACGTTGGATCAGCCCCCGCCGGATAGAGACGAAGCTGATGGTCGGCGTCGTGGCCCGTGGCCTTGTAGCGCCACTGAAGAGACTCTCCGTTTACCTCGTAGACCGCGTACCCCCTGGGCGTGCCGTCGTAGCAGATGGGCCCGGTCCACCACGCTCCACAGGTCGTGCCTACGACGTGCTCGTGCGGAGAGGCCGCGTAGCGATGCTCGTTCTCGTGGACATGCCCACTGATGATGTGGGCATCGAACGGCGACAGCAGCTCGTAGAGCGCGTCCCGGTTGCTAATCATGCCGCGGACCGACGGGCTGGACTCGCCGCGTCGCTCATAGGCGGTGCTCAGCGGTGGGATGTGAAGAAGCACGACCACCGGTCGCCCATCCTCGACGAGGGCAAGGTCTTGTTTCAGCCACGCGAGCTGGGCAGGGTCGAGGTGTCCAAAGTAGTCGTCGGTCTTCCGGCCGAAGCCGTCGCTGCCCGGCCAGTACACATCGTCGAGCACCACGTAGTGGACAGCGCCGCGGTCGAACGAGTAATACTCCGGCCCGAAATACTGACGGAACGTGGCCGTTGAGCCGGGGTCGCCGGGCGCATCGAAATTGAGGTCGTGGTTCCCCACCACCTGCACGACGGGAATGCCCATTTGCTGGACGGCGGCCTCGTAGCCGGGAAAGAGCGACAGATCATCGAACACGAGGTCGCCCCCGCCGACGCCGAAGACGGGACGGTCCCCGAGCGCCTTCACCGTCTGCCGGACGTCGGGCACCGTTCCGTCCTGAAATTCCTGCACCTCGGCTTCGGTCTGCGTCTGCGGGTCGGCCAGGAAGAGGAAGGCGTGCTTCTCGTCGGCACGGTCGAGCGGCTGGAGCCGAAATGTCGCCTCCACGGCGTCGCCCTCGCCCGGATCGAGCGGCCGGTAGAAGTGGGCCGTGCCGGTATCGTGCGTTGGCAACCGGTAGCCGGCCGGCACCGAGAGATAGACGAACGGCTGGCGGGTCGACGAGGCGAGCTGATACCGCCCATCGGCGCCCGTCTGCGTAACATTGATTCCGTCTGTAACCGGAACGCCCTCGAGTCCACCGTTCGGCCCCCGCACGCGACCGGTCACCTCGACGGCCCGGCCCGGATGGTCGGACGTGGTGGCGGACGCGGGCCATGGCAGACTCAGGGCCGCTCCGGCCCAGCTCAGGTACTTCAAAAACTCACGGCGGGACGAAGAACGCATGTCAGCGGGGGCGTTGGTGGGGAACGAAGAGTTGTATGATGAGAACGCAGGCCGAGAAAATCATCAACGCAAAATTATCTTCTTAGCGTCTTCCCGCGGGCCCGGACGCGCGGGGCGCGGTCTCAGTTCTTGCGCTGGAACGGCACGAAGCGGACCGGCATCAAGGTCTTCCGCGCGGTCGTGCCGTCTTCCTGCTTCGTGAGGAGGAGGAGCTCTTGCGTACCTCCCTCCGGCCCCACCGGTGCCACTAGGCGTCCTCCAGGGGCAAGCTGCTCGACCAGGGGGGGCGGGACTTGTTCTGGGGCGGCGGTCACGACGATGGCGTCGAACGGGGCGTGGGCGGGCCACCCGTTGTACCCGTCCCCCTGCTTTACCACGACGTTGCCGTAGCCGAGGCGATCGAGTCGCTGGCGGGCCGTCCGGGCCAGCTCTGGGACGATCTCGATGGTGTAGACCGAGTCGACGATCTCGGCGAGGACGGCCGCCTGGTAGCCCGATCCGGTCCCCACCTCTAGGACACGATCCGTGGAGTCCGGCTGTACGGCCTGGGTCATGTACGCCACGATGAAGGGTTGTGAGATGGTTTGCCCCTGTCCGATGGGCAAGGGGCGATCCGCGTACGCCAACTCGGGCGGGTGCTCGGGGACGAACTTGTGGCGGGGCACCGTGCGCAGGGCTCGCAGCACCCCCTCGTCTGTTACGCCGCGCGCCTCGATCTGGGTGCGCACCATCTGGTGGCGCGCCTGAGCAAACCTGCTCGTGTCGGGCTGGGCCGCGCCAGTGCGCAGGCCGAGGAGCAGAGCACACGAAAGGGCCAGAAGAAGACGAGTCGATGGCACCATTGGAACGTGGGCGTTAACCAGGGAGTGTACTTTTCAGCGTTCCTTCGCGCCTCGTCGTTCAACGAAGCCGTTCTTCTAAGGCCGACATGGAGCATCCTGCGCCTTCTGAAACGTGGGCCCCATCGGATGCGGCCCCCTCAGCGAGATCTCGGTAAAACGTGGCGTTGTCAGAAGGTCCCGCGAACGCTTCTGCCGCGGCGCAGCACCCACCGACCTAAATTCGTCTCAGCCATGATTGGCTTTCGCTCACTTCCCTCATACACTTCGAATCACGAAAAGCTCCTGGACCGACAGGAGATCACGAAGGAGGATCCCGGTCCCGTTCTCCGCGACCTGGAGACAATGCTGTCGGTGATTGGGGACGAAGGGGTGCCCGTAAGCGAGAGCCAGCACGCCATTTCCCGAACGGCCCTCCCCTCCCTCAATGCGCAACTGAGCCACCCCATCGAGACCGAATACAAGCGGCTTCAGCAGAGTGCCTTCCCGCCCATTGCGGGGCTGAACTTGCTCCTGCGCGCCGCAGGAATGGCCCAGCCGCGAGAGGTCGGCGGCAGTTTCCGGCTGGTGTTGAACGAAGCTGTCGTGGCGTCGTGGCGGGACCTGAATCCGACGGAGCAGTACTTTGCCCTCCTGGAGGCTTGGCTGAACCGGGCGAACGAGGACCAGATCTTCGACCAGCGGGGCAAGGCGTTTGATGGAAATCTCCGGCCTGCACTAACGCTGATTACCGAAACCCAGCCCACGCCCCTGGGGGCCAAGCTCGACGACAGCGATCGTCGGGAGCTCAAGCGTCGTCCCGGCGAACTCCACCTAGCCCTCATGTGGCTGTTCGGGCTCGTAGACCTCGACGAGGCGGGCACCATGGCGGGTGAGCCCTGGCAGGTGCAGCGCATCACGGTTGAGCCGTACGGCAAGGCGCTGCTGCTCCGGATTGCCAACGCGGTCCAGGAGAAGGCAGCGGCGGACGATGATTCAGCGTGGGATTTCGACCGGGAGTCGTTTTTGCTGAGTGCACGCGACCTGAGGCGGGTTCTGCAACCATACTTTCCGGCGTACGACCGCACGTTGCCGGAGCCCCACGCTGAGTTCCGCCCCGACACGCACGTCTTCGATGTCGAACTTGAACGCCGGAGAGGCGAGCCGGTGGGATGGCGGATGGCCTTTCCGGGTGCCTCCACGTTGCACGAAGTGAGCGAGACCATCCTCGACGCCGTGGG
The DNA here is from genome assembly GCF_042218895.1 of Salinibacter sp. NCBI lineage: Bacteria > Pseudomonadati > Rhodothermota > Rhodothermia > Rhodothermales > Salinibacteraceae > Salinibacter > Salinibacter sp. The sequence continues at coordinate 4,191 of NZ_JBDGQQ010000042.1, forward strand.
GTTCGATCGGGCTCACCTGTACCGCTTCCGGTATCAGGACGTTTATGGATGGGAGCAGGCCGTCAACACACCTGACAGCTACCAAGAGCCCCCGTACGCCGACGAGGTCCAGGTCGGCGACCTTCCCCTCGCTCCCGGCGAGACGCTCTCGTACCTCTACGACTTCGGCGAGTCCTGGGAGTTTGCTCTCCGCCTGGACGAGATCGGGGACAAAAGACAGGAAGTTGAGGAGCCAACGGTGCTGGAAGCGTACGGCGATCCGCCCGATCAGTATCATCATCCCGTGCCTGAGGAGTGGAAGTGAACCCAGGGGCTTCCTCGTTCCCCCAGTGCACGATTGCATGGCGGTCGGTGAGGCACTGTTCACCGTCCGATCCTTGGCTGCATTGCGTTCCCAAAACTTCTTCCCGCGCCCCATGAACTTCGACCTTCCAACATCGTCGCTCGACGTAGAAGCCATCCTGCGCGAGC
>NZ_JBDGQQ010000043.1:0-48747 GCF_042218895.1 Salinibacter sp.
CCCAGATGATCGTCTCGGAGGTGGGGCGCACGATGTAGTTCTCGCCCAGCTCCGACTCGGGGTCGGGGACCAGGTTGCCCTCCTCGTCCTGCGTGAGGCGGGAGTGCGTCACCACGGCGCACTCCTTGGCAAAGCCCTCCACGTGCTCGGCCTCCCGCTCCATGTAGCGCTCCGGGATGAACAGCGGGAAGTAGTAGTTCTCGTGGCCCGTGTCCTTAAACATCTGGTCGAGCTGGTCGCGCATGTTTTCCCACAGCGCCATGCCGTTGGGCTTGATGATCATGCATCCGCGGGCGGGCGAGTTTTCGGCCAGTTGGCCGTTGCGCACGACATCCTGGTACCACTGCGAGTAGTCTTCGTCGCGGGGCGTGACTGCGTCTGCCATGTTGTCGAGAAGGGGGTAACTGATGCGATCTACGAGAGCGGAAGGAATGGGGGCACGCTCAATATAGGAGCCCCGTTCCGCAGATATCAACGGCCCGGAACGGTGTTCGTCGTTTCTGCAGATCTAGAAGCCACTGCTCCCTGTTTGTGAAACTCTCTTCATCGTTTTCCGTTTTCCAAACCGAGTTTCGTATCTTGCATGCAACTCGAAGGTGATTGCCATGCTCCGGGCTCCCGCCGTTTTTCGACAGTCACCGTTCGTTCTCGCACTGGCGCTCTTACTCACGACGATGGGCGCGTCGCTTCAGGGCGCAACGGCACAGACGCCCACCTTCGACGTGGAGCAACCCACAGCCTCGCTTCAACGAGCCCTTCTTGTCGCGGAGGAAGATTCGCAGCTCGTCGACCTTGCAACAGCGCTCATGGAGGCCCGCGCCGATACGGAGATCAGTCAGTCGACCTACAAAGAGGGGGTTCGGTACTTCCGGACATTCCATCCGCAGTTCTATGGCAATTTCTTTGGGCACCCGTATTACGCGACGTACGACTCCGAGTACGTGTACATGTCCCGATTACGGAGTCTCGCCGGTACGGAGATCGATCCCCGAAGCGGAGTGTCGGGACTGTTCTCCTGCCACCCACGCTGGTATGACCCCGCGTTTGGGGGGCGATGCGAGTACCAGTTTGCGGCTTTCCAATTCCTTTTTCTCCCAGGCGGATCTGTGCCCCTTCTTGCGTCCGCTCCATCCATCCGGGACTCTAAACCGATCTACTTAGGCGACAACTGTAAGGCGAAGCTGAGTCCTGCCGCGTACGACCGGAGGTGCAATCTCGTGTACGAGTGGCCGGACAGAGACAATCAGGGCCGCGTGTCGAGAACCTCGGGGACCTCTACCGAGAACTCCTCCGGCTCCTCCGAGATCACCGCCCCCGTGGAACCGATTCAGACGCCCGATCAACGGATCGATTTGCCCGATGACCTGATCACGTCCATGCGGAAGACCGCCTCGTCTCTGAGGCATGCAGAGGAGATCCTGCGCTTCCGGAAGCTGGTCAAGCAGAAGCACGCGGCCCCTGATCTTTCTGACCGGGAGCGCGCCAGAATGGCCTCGCGCCTCGCCGAGGTGCTTTCCATGAAGGGGACCAGTTCTCCGCGAGCAGACGGGTTCTCGCGGAGTGGTCTCAGGAATGAGACCCGTCCTGCGCCTGACGCTTCCGGTTCCCAACGCATGCCGGAACAAACCAACCCCTCCGATGCCTCCGGTCTTAACCCTATTCGAGTCTCCCCTCCCGATTTTAAGCTGCCGGAGAAACCGGCGCCGAACTTTCCTGGCATGGAGGACATCGGGACCCCCGATCTGAGGCGTCCGATGAAATCACCGGACCTGGGCCAGCCGGCGAACTCCCCGGACCTGGGCCAGCCGGCGAACTCCCCAGACCCGGGCCAGCCGGCGAACTCCCCAGACCCGACCCCAGACCGGTCGAAATCGCCGAACTCAGAGAACCCGTAAGGTCTCATTGCATTGCCCTGTGGGCATGACTGGGGGTGGTGCTCGTCGGCCCTCCGGAGTCACAGAAGCTTGAAACCCCCTTCAATGCCCCTCATTTAAACCACGGGTATTTTTTCTGTTCTTTGTGTCCAAAACCTTTCGTGGGGTGATCCTCATGCCTCGGCCCAACCCGTTTTCCCGGCTTTCGACACTCGGCCTCGCGCTGGCTGTTCTAATCGTGGCAACGGGTGCCTCGCCCCGGACGGCGACAGCTCAGGCGACAGCCTTCGACGCCGACAAGCCGATCCAGTCCCTCAGGCAGACGGCCGTCACTGCGGAGTCAGACTCGCGGCTCGCTGATCTCGCGACGGCGCTGATGAAGGCCCGGGCCGACACGAAGATTGGCCATTCCACCTATCAGAAGGGCGTCCAGTATTTCAAGCTCAACCATCCTGAGTTCTACGGCAATTTCTTCGGGAACCCGTTTTACGCCACCTACGACGCCGACTACTTCAGGATGGCCCGGCTGCGGTACCTCGCGAGCCTGGAGGTCAATCCCTTCCAGTCCTCCTTGGCGAACATGTTTTTCTGCGATCCCCTTTCGTATGACCCGGCATTTGGAGGGACGTGCCAGGGCTTTAGATACGTATCGGAATTCTTCCTCGTGCCGCTTAGATACCGTACCAGCTACCGTAGCCGCGGGCACCGGGGCCTTTTCGCCAGCCTCTCCCGCCCCTTCCCTGGCTCTTTGTGGAGACATAAACACTTCGAATCCATTGGTGGAACTGCAGTCCAGGGGTCTCGCCGGGTTGTTGATCGTTCCAACAGGGAATCTCGAGGAGGCCCCGACTCAGAGCTTCGGAGAAGACCCGATACGCTCCGTACTTCCTCCAACCCGTCCGCCGATGGAGCAGAGCCGGATCTCTCTTCCGCCCCCGCGCCAATCGAAGTCGACCGACCGTCCGATCCCTCCCTCCACGTACAGCTTCCCAGCGACCTGCGCGCTACCATGCGAGCGAAAGTTTCGTCTCTGGTGCAGTCCGAGAAGGCTCTCCGCATCCGGCAGCTGAAGGAGGAGAGATACGGAGACCGCGACCTCTCCGCTCGGGAACGATTCGAATTTGCCGTGTACCTCAACAGGGTCCTCTCGTCGGGGCAGCAGACCGACGCCCCAACACGGACCCGCGAGCGATCGCGGATCCATGGGGAATACGACCTCTCATCGACACTGAGGGAGATCCGGCGGCTAAAGCAAGCGGTTGAGGTCAACGCAGACATTGGCTCCTCCCCAGAACTGGGCACACCCGCACACGAACGGCGTGGAACGCGGGGGATCGACGCAGGGATTGACCGGTCTGACCCCGATCGAGCTATCGGTGACGCATCCGGCCCGGACGTAGATACCCCTGACAGGAACCGTCCGGCCCCCGAAGTCTCGCCGGGTCGAGGGTCGAGCCCCAAGGGCCCCGGAAACAACCCGAACCCTGAAAAACCCAGCTCCAAAAAACCTGGGAGTTCCGGTGAGAATTGAGCCTGTCGCCGGGTTAGTAGCGCACCCGGCTGCTCCCCGGAAACTCATGCGCCCGGCGTCCTGCGCTCTCATCTGGCGTCCCCTGGGCCGAGGATTTTGGACTCGACACGACCCTGCCCTGAACAGGCTGTGACCTGCTCAGGGGAATTCGTATTTCCTCCGGGACGCTGTCGCCTCTCGCGTTCAAGGGGACGGGACACCTGTTACTTTTGCCCCCCGCTCGGCGGCTCCACTATCGGACACGCTGGGATTTGGCAAGAACAGGTGGCCCGAGAAGAAGCGGACATCTGATCGTGAAACCGATCGGTCGGATGCCGCAAACTTTTACGGAGGCGTAGCGTACTGTATTATTGATTTATTCCCTAACGAGTTTGTGCCGCATGGCTAGAGGTGGTCTCCCATGACCCACGTCGAACGGTTTTCGTTCCCCATCTTGTCTCGCGCAGCTCTGACGCTTGTCCTCGGCGTTGTTGCCCTCGGACTCACGGGGTGTTACACGCAACTGCAGGGGGTCGAGGAGAGGCGGACCATGCGCACCGATCGCGATGCCCAGCGTGAACAGGCGTACGCCGATGAGCGTGATCAGACGTACGCCGACGAGTACCGGCGCGAATATCGACAGGACGAGCGTCGCACCCGCCGGGACGATCGCCAGTACCGTCCGGACACCCAGCAGACGACTGTCGAGTACCGATACACCTACGAGGTCGGGTTCTACGACCCGTTTTTCCACGCCCCATTTTTCCACGACCCGTTCTTCTACGATCCGTGGGACTACTCTTCGGGGATCTTCGTCTCCGTACACTTCGGATCTCCATACCCCCGTGTCCACCCGTGGCGGTATCATCACTATCGGCATTTCGGCTTCCACGACCCCTTTCATTTCCAGCCATACCGGCCTTACTACTCAGGACTTTACGGGACTCCCGTCCCTGGATATCACGGGTACGGGACAGGATTCTACGACCCACCGAACTACGTTTCTGATCGTCGCACCTACCGGCCACGGTCGTCAGTCGGTCGGACCCCTACCCGTAGAGAAGCACGAGGGCGTCAGGTCAATCGAGGAATTGATCGGGGCCGCGCCGCCGCCCGTGGTGCCCCCCGAGAAGCCGACAGGGGGCGTATCGGCCGGTCCGCGGACCGGTCGGGCCGCACGGTTCGCATCGGGCGCCGCGCCGACCGGGGACAGCGCTCCTCCGCAGACCGCCGCGCTCGCTCTGGTGAGCGAGGACGCACAGTGGACCGCGACGAATCCGGCGAGCGACGGCGGGCGAGACCGTCCCGCGGTCGTTCTTCGGGAGAGAGTGAGCGCGGGCGCCGCCGGGGCCGTACTGAGCGCGGGTCTGGCGAGCGTGAATCTGGCAAACGGGGCGGTGGGCGAACGGAGCGTGATGATGGAGGCAAAGAGCGTGGCAACGGGCGAGCGGAACAGGACGACGAACGGTCAGAACGTAGCTCTTCTCACTCCGAGGAGGAAGGACGGCTTGCTCGAAACCGGTCGGGCCGTACGGTTCACATTGGGCGCCGCGCCGACCGGGGACAGCGCTCCTCCGCAGACCGCCGTGCTCGCTCGGGTGAGCGAGGACGCACAGTGGACCGCGACGAGTCCGGTGAGCGACGACGGGCGACACAGTCTCGCGGCCGCTTCTTGGGAGAAAATGAGCGTGGACGGCACCGAAGCCGCACCGAGCGCGAGTTGGGGGAGCGCCGGACCCGGGAAGAAAACGGGCGGATCGGCCGAGATCATGAGCCGAAGCGAAACGCTCGTAGAGCCAACCCCACCGGCTGGCGCTCCATAGAGGTGCCGGATCGGCCTGATGTCGACATCAAGCGCTACAAACGAAAGGAGCGGACGCTTCGTCGGCAGCGCAGGGCGAAAAACCGGCCGTCATTTCAGAGGAATCGCTCGTTTCGGAGCGAGCGATCACGCTCATATCGCTCTGAGTCTTCCTCGCGTCGTACGACCCGTACTCGATCAGACGACACGCGCTCTTCTTCCGACCGCCGCGCCCGGTCGCGCAGCGACAACTCATCCTCGCGCTCCGACGACGGGGGACGGTCGCGACGCGGCAGCCGAGACGATAACGGACGCTGACCCGTCGCTTCTCCTTGCGACGTAGCATTCGAGAGGCCCGTGTACTCGTACCACGGGCCTCTCGTATGGCCTCCCGGTTTTTCACCATCTTTCCTCATCCATGACCCGCTCGCTCCTTCCCTCCACGGTGCTCTGCCTCCTGCTCGGGGGGCTTCTCTCGCCCCCCCTCGCCCCCGTAGTCCACGGACAGACCGCCAACGACGCGCTCCGTTTCTCACTCCGCACCCCGGCCCCCAGTGCCCGTGCGCTTGGATTGAGCGGCGGAAGCACGGCTGGCTGGGCCGACCTGAGTGCAATGATTTCAAACCCCGCCGGGCTCGGCTACTACACCACCTCGGAAATCACCGGCAACCTCAACCTGCTCCTCACAAACGACGCCTCTACCTTTCAGGCCGCCGCTGACGCCCCGACCTTTCGCCAGGAGGAGCGCGCTTCGTTCACGAGCCTCGGAAGCCTCGCGGGCGTGTACAAGCTGCCCACCGAGCAGGGATCGCTCGTCTTCGGTTTCGGCTACACCCGCACCCAGCCCTTCGGCCGCACGCTCTCGTATGGGGGTCGCAATGGTAGTAGTTCCATTACGGACACGTTTCTCCCCACCAACGAACGCCCCAACGACGAATACGCGGTTGACTCTCTGGGCGTCTTCTTCCCCGACGACGTGGCGGGCAACATCATCCCGTTTATCGCCTACCAGGGCGGCGCCATCGAATTCTTTCGGTCGGACTACGACGCAGGCGAGTACCCATTCGAACAGGCCGCACTGTTTTTACCCATTCGCCAGGAGGGAACCGTTGAGCGAGAGGGCCGAATGAACGAGATCAACGTTTCCGGGGCCGTCGAGGCCGCGAAGAACTTGATGCTAGGCGTCTCCGCCAACCTCGTGACGGGACAGTACCAGTTTAAGCATGAGCTCACGGAGATCGACCAGGGCCAGAACGAGAACTACGAGGTGCTCCGCAATGGGCAGCTCTACAGCGGGCTCGACCGGATGACATTCCGCGAGCGCTTCACATCGAAATTTACGGGTTTCAACCTGCGGCTGGGCCTCTCGGCCACCGCCGTGTCGAACGTGCGTGTAGGCTTCACCGCCGAAACCCCGACGTGGATCTCCGTCGCGGAAGATTTCACCGACGCCGTCATTCGTACAGAGTTTCTCGATGGTCAATCGCTGGCCTACGGCGACGACCCCGACGAGGACGTGGGGAAGGGGACGTTCGACTACCGGATCACGACCCCCTGGCGACTCAGCGCCGGCGTGGCATTCGACAACGATCACCTCCGAATCGACGCCGGTGTGGAGTTCATCGACTGGTCGAACCTGAGTCTTGATTCGAACACCTTCGGGTTTCCGGCGGAGAATGAGCGGATTGAGGACTCGTTCGGGTACGTATTCAACTTTCGAGGCGGCATCGAATACTCCATCGAGAACGGCCCAACCATGCGGGCTGGGGCGGCCTACCGCCCGGATCCCCGGGAGTACGACCTCACGTTTGCCAACGGCGAGACCCCCGACCGCACCCGCATCTTCTTCTCGGCGGGACTCAGCTATCCGCTCAGCGACCAGATGACGGTGGACGTAGGCTGGATGCAGGAGCGCAGCCACAACCAGTTTCTCCCGTACACGTTCGGCGAGCCGGAGGGCACGCCCCTCTCCAATCCGGACGAGATTCCGATCCCGTTCGTCGACGAGGAGGTGGTCCGCAACCAGTTCCAGGTCGGCCTGCGCTACCGCTTCTAGCAGACCGATGCCGCCAGGAGTTAGCGCGAGTTCTCATCTTCGCGCTGATCGAGTAAGCGGTGATATTTTTCCGCGGCCCGGTTGTGCTCGCGGAGGGTGCGGCTGAAGGTGTGCCCCCCCGTGCCGTCGGCCGCGAAGTAGAAGTACTCGTGTCGCTCAGGGGAGGCGGCGGCACGGAGGCTTGAGGGGGAGGGGTTCGCGATGGGGCCGGGCGGAAGGCCCTGGATCTGATAGGTGTTGTAGGGGTGGTCGATCTCGAGGTGCTTATAGAGCACGCGGGTGACGCGCTCACCGCCCCGGTCGATCAGCGCGTACTGCACGGTGGGGTCGGCCTGCAGGGGCCATCCGCGTTCAAGGCGGTTCAAGTAAACCCCGGCAATCGTCGGCTTCTCGGCGTCGATGAGCGCCTCTTCCTCCACGATCGAGGCGAGCGTCACGACCTCCCGCTTCGTAAAGCCGAGGCTGTCGGCCCTGGCGGCCAAGGCGCGCTCGTAGAAGCGGTCGAACGCGTGCTTGAGGCGGCGCACGACAGCGTCGGGGGAGGTCTGCCAGTAGAACTCGTACGTTGCGGGAAGCATGTACCCGAAGAGCCGCGAGGGCGTTGTGCCCAATTCACGGGCAAGACTCGTGTCGCGAAGGGCTGCGCGGAACGCCTCAGGCCCCCTTTTGAGGGTTTGCCCCATAACCTGAGTCAGCCCATCGACCCGTCGACCAGCCGGAATCCTTAACTGTACCGGATCCTGCAGGCCCCGGCGCAGCTTGTTGAGCATGCGGTAATTGGAACTACGGGGCGCGATGCGGTAGTGCCCAGATTTCACCTGCTGCCCCCACCCGGTCACCTCGGCCACGAGACGGAACGTGATGGGTGAGGCAAGGACTCCTGCCCGACGAAGCGAGTCGATCGTCGTACCGAGGGAGGGATTCTGGGGGAGGAAGACGCTTCTCGGGGTATCGTACGCCACCGTGTTTGGCCCGAAAATGATCGTCCCTCCCACCCCGCCAGCAATGCCCCCGAGGAGCAGGAGCGCAACAGCTAGACCGAGCAGGCGACGCGAGCGCATGAGCGAGGCCGTTCCGAAGAAGACGGTCCTTATTCCTCAAAATCCGAAGAGCGGGCGTTGGTCACAAAGCCTCAGCCGACCTCCGTTGCGGAGACGGGGCGAGCTCCCTGCAGAGCCGGTCACAGCTGGAGGTTCGAGTCGATGTCCAGCGTGGGCGGGCTCGTGTGGCCCGCCGCGAGATGGTAGGCCCCGGCCTGCGCGATCATGGCGGCGTTGTCCATGCAGTACGCGAGATCAGGCACGTGAACCGTGAACCCATCCGCTGTGCCGGCTTCTTCCACGCGCCGACGCAGCGCGGAGTTGGCGGCAACTCCCCCAGTGACGGCCACGTGCTCAACGCCGGTCTTCTCGACGGCACGCCGCACGGCATCCACGAGCACATCCACCACTGCCGCCTGCACCGATGCGCAGAGGTCCTCGAGGTGCGTGTCGAGGAGGCGATTCCGCTCGGTGTCCGGTCGGTCGCGGAGGTAGTAGAGCACCGACGTTTTGAGGCCACTGAACGAGAAATCGAAGTCGTCGAGTCGGCTTCGCGGAAAGTCGTGGAAGGTGGGATCGCCGTGCTCAGCGTGGCGGTCGATGGCGGGGCCGCCAGGGTAGCCGAGCCCGAACAGCTGGGCCACCTTGTCGAACGCCTCCCCGGCCGCGTCGTCGCGAGTGCGTCCCAGCACGTCATGATGAAAGTTCTCGTCGACGTGGACGAGCTCGGTATGCCCCCCGGACACGACAAGGCACAGGAAGGGGCGGTGAGGACGGGGGGCGTCCAGATCGACCGAGTAGACGTGTCCCTCGAGATGATTCACCCCCACGAGTGGGATGCCGAGCCCGCGGGCGAGTGCCTTCGCGAAGCTGAGTCCCACCATCAGCGAGCCGGGGAGCCCAGGCCCATGGGTGACGGCAACGGCGTCGAGCGCAGTGGTGTCCGCGGAGGCCTCGGCAAGGGCCTTCTCGACCACCGGCACGACGAGCCGCTGGTGGTTGCGGGAGGCAATCTCCGGTACCACCCCCCCGTACTCCTCGTGGAGCTCGTGTTGCGAGGACACGATGTTCGCCCGCACCGCCCCGTCTTCGAGGAGGGCCGCGGTCGTGTCGTCGCAGGAGGTTTCGACGCCGAGTACAAGCATGCGAAGGTCTCCAGTCGGGCGGCTTCGGGCGCAAAAGGGCCAGCACGGTCCTTCGCACGAGCCGCCGGGAACCTGGATCCTAGACACGAGTGAAGCGCGAACAAACTGGCGGCTCCGGAATATGAGTAGAGGCGAGAGTAAGCGGCCGGTTTTCGATCCCCTTTCCACAACGACGAACGAGGTTTTCCATGCGCACGATTCTTCCGCTCCTGTGTCTCGTGTTCGTACTGAGCGCTACGGCGCCCGCTCACGCTCAGCTCCGCGAAGAGGTCCAACGAGACGCGTCTGTGGTCACGAAGCTGTATGACACCGGTTCTGCCGCGACGAACGCACTCGGGAATCTCTTCGGGGCTGAACACTTCCGGATGGGACACAGCTACCAGATGTCATTCTCCTCGTTCGGCGGCCAGACAGCCTCGATGGGCATGTACACCACCTCGATGATGTGGCAGTTCAACTCTAAATGGGCTGCGCGTGCGGACGTGAGCGTCGCCCATCCGCTTACGAACGGGACCTTCGGGAATCGAGAAACGCGGGTCTTCCTGCGCAACGCCGAGGTCGCCTATCGTCCGTCCGAGAATGTGCAAGTCCGCCTGCAGGTGCGGCAGAGTCCCTACGGGCGCTACGCAAGCCCGTACGGCCGGTATCGACGGGGAGCATTTTCCTCGTCCCAGGCGCCTCTCTTCCGGAAGAACTAACCCTGCTTCCGGCCGGGCGTCGACCGTTGGTAGCGAAGCGCGAACGGATATTCGCCGCGCTTTCGTCATGCAGGATTGGATCGTTCTCCGGCGCCTATGACCCCGTGGCACTCCCGGTTTACCAACGGCCTGCTGAACGTTGCGCTCGTGATTGGCGGGGGGAGCACGCTGGTGCTCCTCTACGCGCTCGTTGCGCACATCATCGTCACGAGCCCTGCTCCGCAGCGCCCCCCGTCTAGCTCGCCTGCCCTCGTTGGGTCCATTGTCCAGGTCGAGGTGCGAAACGGTGCCGGCGTGGACGGCCTCGCGGCGCGCACCACCCGGTATCTGCGAGACCAAGGGTTCGATGTCGTGAAGACCGGAAATCATTCGTCCTTCGACCAGAAGAAGTCAATGGTCATCGACCGGATCGGCAACCTGGACGCGGCCCGGAAAGTTGCCGAGGCCCTCGGCATTCCCCCCGACCAGGTTCACCAGAGGGTCCGGCGTCAGTACTACCTCGATGCCTCCGTCATCATCGGCCACGACTACCAGCAGCTTCACCCGTTCCAGGCGACGACGCAGTAGCGTTCCTGAGAGCGGTCCTTCGTTCCTCTCATTATTTCCCTGCACGAATGTCCTGACCGTATGGCTTCCCCCAATCAGACCTCCTCTCCCGCGGAACCCTCTCGTCGTCGCACCCCGGAGAACCCGAGCCACCTGCTCGCGGCCCGTGCCGTGGACGCGATGGCCGACAAGAAGGCGTTGGACGTCACGGTAATCGATCTTCGGGACGTGAGCAGCATGGCCGACTTCTTCGTCCTTGGCACTGGTGAGTCGGACCTCCAAGTCAAGGCCATCGCCAACGGGGTCATGGACCACATCGAGACGGAGTGTGAGGAGCGTCCCTGGAAGCGGGAAGGCATGGATCACTACCGCTGGGTTCTTCTCGACTACGTGCATGTCGTGGTGCATGTCTTTCTGCCGTCCAAGCGCGATCACTACCGCATCGAGCGCCTCTGGGGCGAGGCCGAGTCTGAAAAGATGCCCGAGGACGGCGACGCCTCGGACCTGGACCTGCTTCAGGAGCTTCTTCAAACGTCGCCGGACGCAGCGTAGCTCGTTTCTGCTCGTGGCCTTCCGCTTCTCAATGACGCGTTTGTTTGTTGGGCTTGGCGCCCTTGCCGCAGGAATTGCCGTGGCCCTCGGCGCGTTCGGGGCGCACGGCCTTGAAGGCCGCGTCTCGCCGGATCGCTTGGACACGTTCCGCACGGGGGTGCGGTATCAGATGTACCACGCGTCTGCGGACGAAAACGGCCCGCTGCGTCGCTGAGAGGGGGTTCGAGGCACTTCTTTGTCACACCGCCGTGACAGCGCGGGTCCACAGACCCCGATTTCGCGCTGTTATGGCCTCAATCTACGAGCGCTCGAACGGCACCTTCTACGCCAACTTCTACACAGACGGGCAGCGTGCCCGGTTCTCCCTCAAAACCAAGGACAAGCGGGAGGCACTCCGGAAACTCGCAGAGCTTGAGGAGGCTCACGAGAGCGGTGCTTTTGACCCGTTCGAGGACGACCCCTTCGACTACGACGACTCCAACGAGGATCTCACGCTATCTCGGGCGTTCGAGAAGTACGCAGAGGAGAAGAAACGGGAGGGCATGAAAGGCAGTTCTCTCCGGTCGTATCGCTGCACGTGGGAGGCTCTTATGGAGCAGGTAGGGGAGGGGGCTCGCCTCGACGATATGACGGTGGGGCAGATTAACGATGTGATCCACGACCCTTCTGTGGCGAAGAGCACGCGGCACAAACGCTACCGCCACGCGAAGGCGATCCTAAACCACCTCGGCTGCACGAGCGTGCTCGACGCCGTGACAGAGCCTCAGAGAGAAGACTCGTTGCCGACGCCCGTGCGGAAGGACGATCTTTCCGCTCTCACGACGGCCTTGAAAGAGGATTATCGGGCGAAACGTCGAGACAACCGCGTTCAGCCGGGGCAGATGATTTGGGCAATTCCTGTTTTCCGATTCGTCTTCTACACGGGCCTGCGGGCGTCAGAAGTGGCGGCCCTTCGTTGGGAGGACATCGACACGGATGCAGGCGTTATTCGTCTCAGGAGGCAGAAGAATGGCACACAGAACGCGACCGTGCCGCTCGTGAGCAGGGCAGAAGAGATCCTAAAGCACGCGCCCCGTCCACGAGAGCCGGGAATGTACGTGTGGCGATCCCCGACCGGGCCTAAATTCGAGCGCTCCGAGGAGAAGTTTGCCGATCTCGTTTCCGAGCGGTTCCGAAAAGCGCGGGAGAAGTGCGACGATGTGCCGGACGACCGCGTTTTCCACGATCTGCGCTCCGGTTTTGCTACGCACTTAGCGAGCAACGGCTTGGGTGCTCACGAAGTGCGTTCTGCGATGCGGCACGCCGACGTGAGCACGTCGATGAAGTACGTCCGCGTCGCCAACGCCGACCTCCGGCAGAGCATGGAAGCAGCGTTCGCGTAAACCCTTGTCTCTCAAGCCCTGCGCAGGCATTTCTGCGGTTCGATTCCGCAGGCAGGGCAACCTACCGCCGCATTACACAAACCGCTTTGACGGGCGCTAGGCGGCGTCAATCCGCTTTCTGACGTTCTGCGGACGCAGCAATGCCCTTGGGATGATGCAGGGTGGAAGTTCGCGGCCCTTGTGCCGAGCCGGTATCTCACTGCGATGGAGACCGCCGCTCGTCTCACCTCGAACACTGTCCGCACCTATGGTCGCCCCTCGAAATGCAGGACGTTCGGTCAAGGGATGCAGGGTAGAGCGGTCAGATCTATTAATATTCACTTTTTGTTTGCAAAATCAGGGCTTTTCGCCGCTGAATCGGGATTCGGAGCCGGTTCTCGGGGGGGTTCTCCCGATCTCGCTCGTGCGGACCGGGTGGGCTACCGTTTCGAGACCACCGAAACCGGCCGCGCTCCCCAACCACCGCGGGAATGGCCCCCACTACCGCGGAAATTGCGCAACCTGACCGGATCGGAAATTGCCGAGTAGAACGGAAAAACGGCGCTGTTCTCAGGAGCGCGTTCGCAACACGCGTCACACCTGCGATGATTGGGGTCAATTGGGGCCGAGGGTCCCTTATGCTTGAATGCTCCCGTGCAATGCGCTCGGTGCGTTCAGGCGTTATGTAATCCAAATGAGCGACACACTGTACCGATAGTCGGCAGGTCGGGGAGACACTGCACCCGTTTGCGACGGGCTTTCCATATCGACAGAACCATAGCGGGCACCACGCAAGGGATGTCCGAACGACATCAGGTCCTACGGTCGTGTCAATGATGTGGGAAGAGCATTTTCATGTCTCTCGCCCCTTGATTCCCCTGCTAGGGTTCAACGGAGAAGAGCACGTCTACCGTGACGACCAAGGAGGCCCGCAGGCATTCGTCCCTCAAAACATCGATGCGCTACGTCCACAGCACCGGGGTGCGACTTCAGGACGACAGTCAGATAGCGTTCTCGTGGATCTCAATTGACAGGTTCAGGCGGGCCTATGGATTTGAAACGGGCAAAGTTTTCTCTGCTCCCTAATTTCGACTTGTCCAACAAAACCTCGACCCTCTGACGTTTTCCCCCTATCATTCCTTCGAAGTAGGCCTCCTCCGGTGATCCTTCCCCTTCAGCGAAAAGCGAGAGGACTTCCTCCTCAACCGGACTAACGTGGACTACGATAGTTTTTCTCGAATGCTGACTTTCGACAACGTTGGAGGTTACATTCGGGTGGTCTCCGCTGATTAAGATAGATCCATTCTGTTCCTGAATGGCATCGGCCATGCTTAAAAGAGGTTTGTTAATAAAACAAGTTTAAGACAGTATCTTGGTTTGGGTGTCTCGTGTTCCGCGCTTCCTCAGAGACGAACGAATCCGTTTTCTTTCAGCTCACTCGTTCGCCCGAAAACCGGGGGTCTCACGGGGTAAGTCGAACGGCGAATCGAACGAAACGCCGCAGTCAAAGTGGTGGAATGACAAGCGCAGTGTTCGGTATGTCTGTTCATGTCGGTGAGACCTGCAGGATAAAACCGAACCGAACGCAAAAACGTGGGACGTGACGTTTGTGTGTTCGTTGCGGCCCTCACATCGGCTCTCTGCACTCAGCTACCCCGCCGCTGCGATCGTGACGTTCGGGTCGTATCGGATCAAAGTGAGAGATGTGCGAAGATCGGACGCCCGACCGAACGCCACCTTGATCCCATCGAATCGACTTTCTGCAAGATCTGTGCGGCTTTCTCTGACGACTGAACGAGCGTCCGGTGAGTTGGTCGGCGGAATCAATTTCCCTCTCTATCGGGCGCTCACACCCGCTCCGGTACGGACGGGTCGTGAACGGAAACGCAAAAAGCGTAGATTCGCCATGTGTGTGTCGCCACGGTCCACCTTGCTTCCGACCAAGGGCGTTCACAAACCGCTGTTTCCGCCATCTCTCACATGTCCGAGCTGAACGCTACGCGTTTCGTCTGATGCGAGCGTTTCGCCATATACCGGGGCGCGTTTCCCGTACGTACTGAACGCTCTGCGGGACCCAAAGCTTCCCAAGATGAGAAAGAGTGACTTTCAGTTCTCACCATCCTCTGAACCGGCGTCTCCGTCTCCTCCTTCACCGTTTCCTCCTGCCTCATTGCTATCGTCACTGCTATCGGGTCGCAGATTCCCGATGTTGCTGAAGCTTCGCTGTTCGTCGACACGCGAGGAATCGTCGGAGGTCTCGCGATCAGGCTTGCTTTGAGACGTTTTCTCTTCTTTGTCTTCCCCCATGACTTGTTCAGACTTTGGTGGTGGATTTATCGCATACATGATGCCGATCACTGCCGTCAAAGTCACGCCGAGGCCGAAACATATCACCCTCACCCAATCAGTTGTATCCATCACGCTATCCCGTTCACGCTTTCCGGCAAACACCTCCTCAATCTTCTTGGGATTACGCTCTAAAATCACGACGCTCGCGATTAGAGCACATCCGAATGCGAGTGCAGCGAGACCGTAAATCACCAATTGCGGCCCCGTCGCGCCGAACGTGGTTAGGAGCGTGACGAGAAATCCAATGGCTCCTACGGAAAGGGTAAGGATTTTCGTCGTCCGAGCCATTTGAGCGGTGACCCATGCTTCCCGAAGGAAAGCTGTTTCCTGTTCATCAGGAAGATCACTGTTCGGGTCACTCATGTAAGCAGGACGGGCATGTGTGAGCTTTATTCAAATGAATCAAATGTGGAGGGAAAGGGGCAGTTTCGACTTACGAGAACGGCTTATCATCTCGCTTCTACACCCGCTCCTTCTGCCGGAACGCGTCGTCTCCGATAATCATGAAGTTGCTGATCGCTTCCACTGCTCCCCGTCGTCCGGAAGACCGGACCGTGGCGTCACGTCCGGCCTCAATATCCATAAGGGTCCTCCTGCGAGGAGCAATCTGATCCTTAATCCGCGGCGGAGTTTGAGACCGACTTCCGAGCCGTTGCGATTTGCTCTTCAGTGTCGGGGTCAACGAGACGGCAAACGCCCTCCTCGTTCTCCGGCAAGATGAGGTGCGTATCGTCGGTCGTGCCGTAGCGTCCGTTGACGTTGTCAAGTGACTCCCATTTGCCGGTCGATTCGTCGCGGATCTCCGTGAAGCCCATGTGCCGGAGGACCTCCTTCGCGTCGTTCATCGCTGCGATAACAGTCGTTTTTGGTTCGCGTGAGCACTCTGATGCGGGGGGATGCGCCCTCCTCGGACGGCTTTTTAACACGTATTCGAAGCGGAAATTGTTCCCTGCGCACCCGATGAGAGTTGCCGCTTCACGGAAGCAGATTGCCCCGAGAGACGGGGGTGTCGCGCGGGGCGCATTGAGATTGCGAAAGGCCGCGGCAGGGCACCGCCGACACGGAACACGACCGAACTAACTGACACGCATTTGCGTGTGAGTTATCGTGAAGTCGAGATTAAGAGGGGCTTCACCTGCGGCCGGGAGCAATCGACCCGTTTTGCCGTCTAATCCTATGCGCTGCATAAGGATAGGGCTACAAATCGACACCTATGTCTACGCAAAATTCCACCCCCTCAGACGACGCAACCGGCAGGCCCGAGGCCGCTCGTGAAGCTCGACGGCGGCGCCGAATAGCGTTGGGCGCACCGCAGGACCCGCCACCGGACGGGGCGCCTCTCGAAGACCCGGAGAATCCACCGCTCACGCGAATGCGGCAACAAATGCGAACCGAGCGGGCCGCCCGGCCCTCGGCTTCAAAAAAGGCCACCCCTCGCAAAGTCGACACCGAACACCGGGAACACCGGGACGAGGACCGCCACACCGGACCGGACGACCGGAAGGACGGAGAGACGGAAGACCGCGACGGGACGGGGGGCAATAGGTTTCAACAGGACACCCGTGTTAAGAGCAAAAATCGTCCCTCAGCGTCGTCTGAGGCCGATTCTGCGGCTGAATCGTCGTGTGGCTCAGTCCCGTCGCGTGAGGATACGGATCAGGGTTCGAGCGACGCGGCGGACGGGACGCAGGGACCCTTCCTGCAAGACGAGTTTGTGGTTCCCGGTCCGGTCCTCGATTGCTTCGAGAAGATCTATGGTGACTACCACCGCGACACCCGCATCGCGGTCGCTCACATAATGGCCTGTCAGGACCGGTGGACTGCGATCGGATTCGATTCGGGCAAGCAATCTGAGGACGATTTCGTACCCCTGCCCGCTTCGATTCGCAACCAAAAGATTCCGCAATCAGATCCCACGAAGCTCGCGGAGGATGGCCTACTCGAACGGAAGTTGATCCCCGTCGGCGATGGGTTCGGGTACTACAAACCCGGTCACGCCACGGAGTACCGCGTGCCCCACAGCATCCTCATGGACATCATGCAGAAGCGGATGCGGAGCCTTCGTCACAAGACGCGCTACGACCTGATGAGCTTCGCCGAGACGCTTGATAAAAACGATGCGCGGGTGTGGAGCCCTTCCTCGACGAAACTTACCAACGAAAGCGGCCATGCGTCACCGAAGAAGGACACCACAATGCGGGAGGTAATGGAGCGCATGGATCAGATGCGCGTCGACTTTGAGGCGATGGAGACGTTCGCCGATACACTGCGTCAGGAGTTGAGCCCGGTGCGGAGAGAGGCCAAGCGCCGCTTCGAGGAGTTCAAATCCACCCTTCCGGAAGTCGACTCGGATCAGGAACTTACCGGCGAAGAGCGACGGCAGTACAGGCTTTACTCAGACGCGATGGAGATGGCCTATTCCCGCCAAGGAACTGCGAGTAGCGTCGTCGCGAACACCGCTGAACAGGTCACGGAGTGGCACGACGACGGGACGGCTACGGCACGTATCAAGCTCGAACAGCAGGAGCCGTGGCCCCGCATCTCTCACGTCGGCACGCAGGTGCAGAGCGGGAGCCGCGAACTGAAAACCTGCGCATTTGCAGGGGTGGAGGCATACAACTGCGACCTCGACAGTTGCTTCGACCGAATCCTGCGGGCGCTACTCCGAGAAGCGGGGATCCGTTGCCCGACGCTCAATCAGCGGCTTGAGTCCGACGGCGATTGGAAGCAAGAGATTGCCGAGGATTGCGGAGTGTCTCGGGGCACGGTGAAGTCGTTTGCTCACCGGACGAAATTCGCCGTGCGCCCACCGCAACCGAACCCCGCGTTCGAGAAGCCCGCGAGAGCGGTTATGCAGGACGTGGGAGAGGGTTGGGAACAGTCCTTCGAGGGCCTGAAGAGCCGCTTTGAGCCGGTGTTCAACGCTGTTCGACAGGTGCACGAGTACCTTGCCGAGGCATGGCTTGAGGCGAACGCCTACCCCGCAGGTGACGGGAAGTACGTCAGTGGAGAGACCGGTGCTCGGATGCGTGTTGACAACAGGTCCGGGGATGACTTGCGGAAGGACCTCCTGACGTTCCGCCTCTTCGACGCGGAGCAACTGTTCATGCAAACCCTCGTGACGGTCCTACACGAGCGTCATGACGTTGCTACGTACAGCCTCGAACACGACGGCATCGTGACGGCAGAGCCGATTCCGGATGATGCAATTGCGGAGACCAAGGAGCGGACCGGGCTCGACTACATGCAGCTTGACAGGCGCGAGCCGATCCGCGACGGGTATGTCCTCAGCGAAGACGAGGCCGACCCAAGCCGACTCGCACGGTTAGAGGCGGAGGAACAGCGGGAAAAGGTCCGGAAGCAGCTTCGGCAGATTTAAAGGGAACTTCCCTCCTGCTTGCCAACGGCGGACACGTCGCAGGGTCAAGGAGGGCGCGAGGA
The DNA here is from genome assembly GCF_042218895.1 of Salinibacter sp. Lineage (NCBI taxonomy): Bacteria > Pseudomonadati > Rhodothermota > Rhodothermia > Rhodothermales > Salinibacteraceae > Salinibacter > Salinibacter sp. The sequence goes on from NZ_JBDGQQ010000043.1 coordinate 18,374, forward strand.
ACTTTTCGCGGGCCGGGTTGGAGCGAAGTTGCGGATGGGTCGACGCGGCCCACCATATCACCTGTTTAAGGACCTTCTATCTCGATATCGTTTGCACCCGCTGCGCAATTGATAAATCGTCGAAGCAATATCTTATCCATCCACGTCTTCTCGACGAGATGATGGATCCACCCCAATATTTTTTCGGGGGTATCAAGGTCAGAAAGCCTAATCGTATAGTACTCATCGTGGACTACGAGAACGTCACCATCGACGTAACACTCCTCGCGCACCTCCTTTTTTCGTTCGAGACGATCTTCGAGCGCTTCGGTGGCCTCTTCTTCACTCGCTACGGACGGGTTATCACTCATGGTGTCAGGAGGATTGGATGAGCGGTATTGAGTTTCTCCGTACAACACTTCACCGTTCGTGTTTTCCCTCACACCACGAGATCACGACAAACGGCCCTATGCAACCCACCCATCCGAGACCCGACGCGCAAACGGGAGGCACGACCACGCTACAAGGCTCACACGACCCGAGAACTTTGATGTCGTGGTTGGCTTTGCTTTTTTTCGCACACGCAGATCGAAAATAAACGATTGCCTCCGATAGGATGGCTGTACTGATATTGATTTTGGTTCTCGGCGGATTGGCGTTTTGGGGAATACGAAAATGGTGGCACGCCCAACGTCTCACAAATGCAATCAAATCCTCTGACGAGACCATCGTTTACTGCAACAAGTGCGGAGGAAAGTACCGCACAGACGATGGAAAATGCCCGCATTGCGGAGCAGGAATGGAGTGGGGTGATCAAATTGGGCGGACCGATGAGGGAGAGCCCTTTACCCTTGACATCCTCGAATCTGATACTGACAAGGAGGAAGACAAATCGTAGGGGTACCCTAACAGTCTTACTCACCCTGCACGATGCCGGAGAACGAGATCAATCACATCTACTTCCCGCGAACAGAACCGCCTCCTGAGTACACCCCCGCTGTCATTTCAAGTTTTGAGCATAATCTTGAAGAGATCGGGACCATCGGTCAAGAGGACGGTCTGAAGAGCAACGAGGTGCTTGCTACAGTCCGCTCCGATTTGGAGGACTTGGGTTTCGAAGTGGAGGCCGGGAAAAAGAAGCACGAGAAGATCAAGCGGCCCGTCTTCTTCGGCGAGGGTGGCGATCCGACGCTAAAGTACGAGGTGGACGCATATCACGGCGAGTGGGGTTGTGGCCTTGAAGTCGAGGCAGGCCGAGCTTGGCAGGGGAATGCCGTCTACCGAGACCTCGTTCAGGCAATGGTGATGGTTCGGGTTGGCGTGCTCGCCCTTGCTGTCCCAAACATCTACAAATGGGCAGGCGGAAGTAGCCCGGACTTCGAGAGGACGAAAAGCGTCGCCGAAGCGCTTTACGGCCACTCTCGTGTTGACCTACCATATGGACTGCTGCTGATCGGGTACTGAGATGAAACAGCTACATCGGGAATCCTGCTATCTTAGAGACGGAAGCTCTCAGGCGCGTTCGAAACAGCTAAATTAACCGCTGATTAGCCTTTCAATCAGATCGAACACATGTCGTGGGTCTTTTCGGATTCGGTTCGAGCGACAAAGATCAATCGTCAGTAGACCACGCCCGGGTAGCAGCCAATATAGTCATGCAAGTTGGCTACGTCGAAATACGGGATAACCAAGAGCTCATTGAAGAGCAAGGTGAAAAAATAGGTGTTTCGGTCGATATTGATAGATTTGCAGAAGTTTGTGCAGGTACGTTTGCTGAGTTGACCCTATTTAGTTTTGAAAATACCGAGGATATTGTTTACGAAGATGCTGAGGATAGTTTTGTGTCAGAATTAAACGACGAGTGAAAGGGTCATTTTTCTCCTGAATACTCTTTCGATAGCAGCTTGGACAATAAGGATGGTTTGAAGAAGGAGATATGCGAGAGAGCAGCGAGTAAATACTTCGAGGCGGAGCCTACCGCAAAACAGGCCACCATCTTCACGATGGTAGCTCCGGAGTTTGTGAACTTTGCCATCCACATGAAAGAAGACTATCCTATCTAAAAGACAGTTAACTATCCTTCGGGTGATGCTTCGACCGGCCTGTACAGAGAGATAACCGTCTCGACATAAACTACCGCCGGATTTGGCGAACGGATTGAGAGCCCGATCAACAGGTTACGGGGGATGCGGATCACTGCAGGAGCATAATTGTTGTTCACAGTCCTTTCTTTTCGTCATTCTTCCCGCTTACCTGTGATCACCGCTCGAAAGAAAAAGATCGAGCCGACCGAGACGATTGATCGGGTCCGCCGCGCCTGCGGTGAGGTGTGGACGCAGCTTGCCGAGGCGTATCATTGGCTCCGCAAGGAGCACGGTATCGAGCTAACGAAGGGGGACGCCATGGCGCTCTTCGCCACGGGCGGAATGACGAAGCGTGTAAAGAAGGCTTGGGAATCAATCCCGGTTGACGTTGACCCCGAGACGTTCGACCGAAATCCTTTCGTGACGCCTGAGATGCGGGGAGCGGGTGTCCAACAACGGCAGCAGGTCGTTCGGCGCTTCTTCGACGCGTACGACATCTTTTTTGAGAATCTTGAGGCGTGGCGGGAGGGACGACGCGAAGAACGTCCCAATCCCCCCTACCGGCGCAAACGCTACTTTAACGCCCGTTGGGCGAGAACGGGCGGATCGAGCATCAAAAAAGAGGGCGATACTCTCCGGCTTGGGGGAGGGAGACGGGTCGATGGGATCGAGATTCGGTGGCCCCATCCTCGACCGAAGTCCGTTGAAATCGGGTGGGAAGACGGTCAGCCGGTGGTTCACGCCGTATACGACTCCGAGGAGCAGGACCTGCCGGAAGGGCTTATCCGCGAACGAGAGCCGCAGGGTCAGAAGGTTGCAGGCGTTGACCTCGGTGAGATTTACCTTGCCGCCGTACACGATGGGGACGACTCGGTGATTGTCGACGGGGGCAAGCTCCGAGAACTGCGGGACCTACAGAACCGGGAGAAGAAGTGGTTTCAGAAGCGAATTGACCGTAAGGAAGAAGGGTCGAACCGTTGGTGGAAGCTCGTTGAGGCGAAAAATAAGCGCCTCCGAGAGATTCGAGACCGAATTGAGGACCTTCTGCACAAGCTGTCGACGCGCCTCGTGGAAGAGCTTTGGGCACGGGGCGTCGAGACGATTGTGATTGGCGACATCACCGGCATCCGCGATAACATCGACTACGGCGCGGACACGAACCGCCGGTTGCATCAGTGGGCCTTCCGCGAGTTCACTGACAAGATTGAGTACAAAGCGAATCGGTACGGCATGGAAGTGGAGTTTGAGCCTGAGCGGGGCACGTCGAAAACGTGTCCACAGTGCGGAGAGAAAAACTCCACGTCTACGCGCCGCTATCGATGCACTTCGTGCGGATTGGAGGCCCACCGGGATCAGGTTGGTGCCATGAACATCCGCAAGAAGTATCAAGACCCGGACGGATGGTCGTCCGGGTACTTGGAGGCCGTGAGGGCCACGGCCAACGGAGACGACAAGTCTCCAAGAGGCTCGCCGAGCGGATGTAAGACGCCTTCGGAGACTGAAGGTGCAGCCGTGTCGACGCGAGCGACCCGTAGCGTGCATTCTCCACAGGCCATTTCCTTCGAGCCGCACATGGATTGTGTGCTCGCGGACCCTTGATGCGACACTTTGTCGCAGGGTTGGACCTGTGCACGCAGGGATGGTCCTCACATACGGCCACTCGCCCAAACCGCCTCCGCGTTGGACCTGTGCACGCAGGGATGGTCCTTTGTTGGAATCAAGACAACCTCGTTCTTTTGCGTTGGACCTGTGCACGCAGGGATGGTCCCTCTGAGCTTACCCGCGCCCGAAGGGCGTCGGGGTTGGACCTGTGCACGCAGGGATGGTCCCATTTTGCGTGCAAAGCCGGCACACCATGGGTAGTTGGACCTGTGCACGCAGGGATGGTCCCGGTGTTTGCGAAACGGGCGTGCTGGCGGACCCGTTGGACCTGTGCACGCAGGGATGGTCCTCTGACCAATGCGTCTGCCCTCACGCAAGGCATGTTGGACCTGTGCACGCAGGGATGGTCCTTTTGCGCCGGTTCAGACGGGCCTGCTGACGGTGTTGGACCTGTGCACGCAGGGATGGTCCTCTGAGGCTTCGTGATAGTGAATGAAATGGCAGGTTGGACCTGTGCACGCAGGGATGGTCCCTGTAGCCATAGATCGGGCCACTGTCTCACATGAACTGCTTGAATCGCCTTTGTTCGCGCCGAACTGAACACTAAATCGGCCCGATATTGCCGTAGTAAATCGGCCCGATATTGCCGTAGTTTGCGCGACGGGGTGCACTACTTCTGCCCACCACTTCCGTCGACGATGCAGCCGAGGTGCGGATTCTCTCTTGTGAGGTGGAGGTGAGGTTCTCTGCTCACCCTGCTCCCACCCGGCCCGGTATTCCAATTGAACGAGGCCATTCGCCGAATCCGGCGCGTTCGCAGCCACATCGAACGCCAAATCGAACAGGAACCGCCGCAGTGAGAGCGGCCGGGCGCCCCCCCTTTCAGCCCCCCCACCTCTCATCACGACCTACGAACTAATGGCCCGGGTTTGCCTTTTCTTTATATATGCGGAGATCCGATGAACCGGGAAGCGTCGGAACGTGCGGACGAGGCGTCAGTCAGTGAGACAGCATTCGCTGACTGAACCGCGCTTGTCACACCATGTGACACAGAGTATGTCCTCAACACCCCGTCTCTTCGTCGGCTTGGGCGCCCTTGCCGCAGGAATTGCCGTGGCCCTCGGCGCGTTCGGGGCGCACGGCCTTGAAGGCCGCGTCTCGCCGGATCGCTTGGACACGTTCCGCACGGGGGTGCGGTATCAGATGTACCACGGCCTGGCGCTGCTCGTTGTGGGATGGGCCATCGCGCAGGGATGGGGCCCTCTTCTCCACTGGGTCGGGTACTGCTTCGTGGCCGGCATCGTAATCTTTTCGGGCACCCTGTACCTGCTCGTTCTCACCGACACGGGCTGGCTCGGCGCGATTACGCCACTCGGGGGCGTTGCGTTTGTCGTGGGCTGGGCCATGCTGGCGTGGACGGTCCTCACCAGCACCAGTGGGTAGATGTCCCGGGCGGCCTTCCCGCCCGCGCGGAATTACAGCTCTTCGTCTTCGAAGAGCACCGTTACGCTCGGCAACAGATCGTGCTCGCGGGCCAGCCCGATGAGCGCCTGAGCCGCCGCCTCCGGTACGTCGTGCGTGCTGTGCACGACGCTGTCGGTGGCGAGGGCGTAGGCCACGTCCGCCTCGTCCTCAAGCTCCGGAGGTTCTTCCCACGACGTAGCCTCCTCAATCATGTAGGAGCCGTCGTCGGGCATGAAAGAGGCGATGTACCGCTCCTGCCCCGCCGCCCGGTCGATGAGACTCACCGCCCCAACCATTCCGTACTCTAGGTCGTAGAACAGCGATTCGGTGAGGAGACGCGTCGTAAAATTTTCGAGATCGAAGGCCGCCATGGTGTGGGATTCGATGAATCGAAGGAGACAGGACGCAATACGAACAGGCACGTAGAGTACCTGCCGGTCCCGGCGTTGTCAAGCAGGACGTCAAGGGCCTTTCGCGGTCTTTCCCGAGCCTCCGAAAAGCCACTATGGAAATTTACTGCCCCGAGTGCGAGTGGGAGCCTCCCTCAAGTGCACGATGGACCTGCGAGTGCGGCCACTCCTGGCACACGTTCGACACGCAGGGCCAGTGCCCGGAGTGCGGCAAAGTATGGCGCGAGACGCAGTGCCATGAGTGTCACGCGTGGTCCGCGCACCACGACTGGTACCATGACCTCCCGCCCGTGGACGTCGATGCGATCACGGAAGAGGACGAGGTCCCGGTCGAGTAGCCCCCCCTACGTCGGGACCACGTCTGTGCCAGTCAGGGTCCGGAGAAAAGACAGGGCCTCTTCCCCGCGCAACTCCGTCACCGCGGCCCCGAACAGGTCGGCAACGTGACGGACGACCGGCCTGCGCACTTCGTCTACCGTCACCGACCCGTCGATTTCTTCGGTGAGGGCAGACACGCCGCGGTCGTCGATGCCGCAGGGCACGATGTGGTCGAAGTAGCCGAGGTCCGTAGTCACGTTGAACGCAAAGCCGTGCATGGTGACCCAGCGGCTGCAGCGCACGCCCATCGCGCAGATCTTGCGTTCCAGTCCCTGCTCGTCGGGCCCGACCCACACGCCCGTGCGGCCATCGACCCGCGTGCCGGCCACGCCATACTCGTCACAAGTGCGGATGATCACTTCTTCGAGCGTGCGCAGGTAGCGGCCCAGGTCGGTGAAGAAACGGTCGAGGTCGAGCAGCGGGTAGCCCACGAGCTGGCCAGGACCGTGGTACGTGATGTCCCCCCCACGGCCGATGCGGTGAAAGGTGGCGTCGAGGGCGTCAAGCTGCTCCTCGGACACCAGCAGGTTCTCGGGGTCGCCACTCTTGCCGAGGGTATACACGGAGGGATGCTCCAAAAGAAGGAGTACGTGGGGCGGCGGATCGGCTGAGTTGTCGCGCTTGGCCGACACGAGACGATCTTGGACTTGCTCCTGTAGAGCCCACATCGGCTCGTAGGCAACACGGCCAAGGTGGCATACCACGAGGTCTTGGCGGGCGGGCATCGATCCGTCGGGGTGCGGTTCAGGAAGCGGGAAGCAGTACGGCAAGGCACAGGGGCTTTCCCGTACCCAGAGCCCCCTATCTAGTTTTGCGTGATGTTTACCCGGAAGTTGAATGCGCCATTGATCCGGGTGTAGGACGTCTGCTGACTGTTCTTCCCGTTGAACTTTTCGTACTCGAGCACAAAGTTTGCCGTCACCCGGTCGCTGAGCCGATACTGGAGCTCAGGCTTGACCGTAAGGCGGGTCGTCTGCTCCCGCACAGTGACGTAGGAATTCGCTGGCGCTGTCGCCTGCGACGGGAGACTGAAGTCGTTTGACCGGGCAACAGTGAGCGCTTCCTGGAGTTCGAAGGTCCGCTCATCGGTGGACGACCGGGACAGCGTAAGCGAGAACTGAATCTGGTTCTTAAGGCGCCCCAGGCCGAAGAACGGAATGCGGAGACCCCGCTTCTGGTAGGACAGGCTGCCAGAAAGCTCACTTGTCTCCACTCTCTCCACCTGATTGCTGCTGGTCCGCAGAAGCGTTGTGGTCTGACGGCTCCACTCGACGCTCGTCTGCAGATCGCCGGTCCAGGTGAGGTCAATCCCAAGGAGGGGCTGAAACTGCTCGTTGACGCGTGCGGAGCCAACCCGAAAGTCTGGCTCCAGGTACGTCTGTCCGCTGAAGGTCACCGTGGCCTCCTTGCCGGCTGTGGAGTTGGAGGAGAAGCTCGACTGGTATTCTGCGTTGTAGCTGTGGTTGATCGAGGCGCTCTCCACCACGCGTTTCAGAAGCGGCCACTTCGAAATGCCCGAGTAGCGGACGCTCCAGGTCGGCATGGGAACCGGAAGGCCCCGTTCCCCTACGCTCCCAAGCCCCGTCAGGAAGGACTGGCGGAAATCCTCCGCCACAGAAGCATTGGTAAGCGCTACACCGTCGGCCGGAAACGGTTCGGAGTTCCCTCCATCGCCGTTTCGCTGGAGCTGACTCACCTGCTGCTCATACAGCGACGTGAAGGACCCGAACCCCCACACCGATGCCGTGTTTTCGCCGCTCCGAGACGTAAACTGTTGCAGTGGCGACGTCCCGTCTGAGTTGTCTTTTCGGCGAAAGTTCGTGTTGCTTTGCCGGCTCCACTCCGTGTTCCAACTAAGGTCGATCTGAAAGGCCCGGCTCGGGCTCAGGGTGGTGCGTCCCTCAAGCTGGTGGCGGTTGCTAAGCTGATCCGTCACCTGGAATTCGTCTTTGAGAATCCGGTTCTGGGCCCCGATTGATCGTTCCAGGCCAAAGCGATAGCCTATGGACGGGCCGCTTCCCTGCAACGCGTCGAACAAGCTATGGTGGACTTCTGCGTTCGACGAGTCCGCCGTGAGCGTGCCCACGTTGGACGAGCGGGCGGACCAGTTGCCGCTGTAGTTAACACTCATGTTCTCGATGTCGAGGACCGTGAGGGCGAGGCCTCGTAGTACCCCGACCGGATTCGGCAAGGGCACATCCTCCAGTCCCAGTCCTCCTCCGTCCTTCGAGGTGCTGTCTGGAGCCGCACTTCCCTCCTCCCTTCCTCCCTCGTTCGGAGGCTCCCTTTGTCCTTCTCGTCGTTCCCTTCCCCCCTCTTGATCAGACTGACGCTGGGCCTTCTTGAGGCGCTGGAAGAACCCAAATCGCTCCCACACCTTGTTGGGATGCAGGCTCACGCCTGTGCGGAGGGAAAGGGAGTTGTTCACACCCGCTCCTTGAGCGCTTCCCTTCGGCCCGTTTTGCCACCCGAACGACGACTGATAGTTGACATCCCGAACGTCGATCCAGTTGAGCCACTTCTGGTTGGTCCATCCCATGCTCAGGGTCGCTGAAAACCGCTGTTTGTACTGATTCGTGCGCGGCCGGGCCCCACCTGTGAGGAGCTTTCGGAGGATCTCGATCTCCGACCGCTGAATGGGCCGCTGTTCAAAGAAGGCGGACTTCCCGATGTCTTCCGGTCCGAGGTCATAGCTGCTCAGGTTCTTGAGGATCGTCGTATCCTGGGCGGTCCCAATATTGGTGAGAACTGTATCACGGATGTTCTCGCCGTCGATGATAAGGTTTCTCTGAGACCGCGACGCGACATCGTTGAGGCTCTGGTTGACATTCGTGTCGAAGCTCAGGCTCAGGAACCCAAACGGATCGTACTTGAGGCTGAAGTTTCGGCGATGGCTGAAGCGCTGTTTCTGCTGCAGCGGGAACGCCACCCGTAGGGGGACGCGCCCCTGATTGGCCTCTTGGGGGGAGGGACGACTCTGATCCGTACTCACGTTCCGGTTGGCGTTGCTCGTGAACGACACCGATCGGGGGGCATAGTTGAACGCAAGATTGGACAAGGCACCGAGGACCGGAAGGTCGGGCAGGAATCCGAAGGGCTGAACCGTCCGGGCCTGCCCAAAGTCGAGCTGGTACTTAAAGCTCCCCGACCAGCCCCACTTGTTGTTGACCCGACGCTGAGGATTACGCGCCACTTGGTTGTTGTACGACAGATTTAGCGACATCGCGTCAACGGTATTCCGCAGCAGCCACGAGTCGGAGCCCTGCTTGGACACGTTGGCCGTCATCGTGCGGCTCACGCTGTAGGTCTCGGCCACTGTGCGCACGCTATCTTGAAGCCGCGCCCTAATTTTTTCGGCGGGCATGTCATCCCCAAACCGCTGGTCAAACCGCTCCCCATTCTCCAGTGCAGAGTCGGAGAGAGCATTGAACTGGTTGGCCACCGTTTGCACCTTTACGTCCCCGCGATTGGGGTCGAACCGAGGGACGGTGCGGTTCGACTGCACCTGCACGGTCATCGGGATGCTCCAGCCTTGACGCTCCGGCAGGAAGGCATCGAGGTTGAAGTCGGCGCGAACGTTCCAGCTCGTATTGTCGGACTGCTCGCGCTCCCCTAGGGTGCTCGAGAGCCCCCCAAACCCATCCGTTCGGCGTTGGAAGCCTCCCTGTATCGTCGCGAAATCGGCCAGGTCGAGGGTAACGTTGGCGTTGGCGGCCCATCCTTTTCGCTCATCGAAGCCACTCACCCGGAGCTCGTTAAGCCAAAGCTCGAAGTTTCGGAGCGTGGGAGGGGGAGGGGAAGCGTTAGGCTTGGCCGCATGGCGCACGCCGATGACAACTGTTTTGACGTTCCGCAACGAGGGGGTCCCACGAATCTTGAGCTTCGTCTTTGGGGGGGCGAAATCGAGATTTAAATCCACCCCTCTGCGACCGCTCGAAAACGTCGTGTCCTTCCGAACACGGCTTTGGTTTCGGAGAATCTTGAGGCGGTTGAGCCGTTCGAGCACCAGGTTCATCTCATACTTCTCGGGCCAGAGATCCTGCGACCCGCTTGTACTCGGGACGTCTCCAGGCTTGAGGGGCTGTACGTACTCGTAGTAGTCCCCAGTCTCGCTGTCCCCGAGCCGCACGAATAGCCGGAGGTTCTTGCTCAGCTGCTTTTTCACCTGGGAGTTGTTCGATTGCCCGTGCAGGTGGGTGTACATGCGGAGGTTCGAGTATTTGAGGAGGTCAATTCCCTCCCCAAACGTCTTAAACACGCCCCGCTGCTGGCCTGGGCCGAGCTTCCCCACGTTCATTAGGAGCGCCTGCTCGTTTTTCTTTCGGTTGCTCCCTGTGGCCGTGCGGGTCTGCCCCACGACCGCTCCATCGGGGGACTTGTAGACGGGGTCCTCTTCCCTGTTGATACTCGCCACTCGAATTTCGCCCGATCCCTTGTCCATGATGGTTCCTCTCTCGACAGGCTGTGTCGCTGTGGCCTCCGAGGCACGCCACTGGCTCCCCACCAACTCCAGCGAGGCAAATCGCATCGTCACGGGAGCCGCGTGCCCTGTCGTCCAAAGGCGGATGGATTTGATGTTATCAAAGTTCTGGATATTGCCTACTTTGTCCGTAGGATTCTTCACTGGAATTCGGATCTTGTACCAGTCCTTGTTTCGCCCTACTTTGCTCACCACGTAATCGGCCGCTCCCCCTTCGGTCCGGGCCAGTTTGTCCAGTTTGTCCAGAGGAATGCCGTACTGGAAGTAGTTGTTGCTGAGCTCAACTTGGGCCCCACTTACCCCTTCGAGATTTTCCCCGTCGGGCGTGCGTGACACGCCGCGTCGGACGGTCACATCCTTGGCCAGCTTATTCTGTGATTCGAAGCCGCTGAGCTCGTGCCCCGCGTAGTACCGACTAAAGCGTTTCTGGAGCGGAAGACCGTTCGGGAAGACCTCCTCGTTGAAGTACGCGTCGTCCTCGTAGTTGTGATAGTCGTCGGCCGAAGGATCCTTCAGGGTGCGGGCAACTTCGGCGCGGAGGCGCTCCTGCTGGGCAGAGGTGAGACCGAGCTGGCCAATGGCTCCGCGGAGACTGTCCGTTGTGTTGACGAACTCGTCGTAGAAGTTTTTCTCAAGTATCTTGTCGTTGTACTTCTCGTCGGTGTAGGAGACGAGGCCATCGAGCCCCAGATCTTCCGTCTTCCCATTCCGAAGGTCGATTCTTCCATTGGTTTGACCACTGGAGAGTCGACTGTCGCCTCCCAGACTCAGGTTCTTGTTGGAGGAGATGGTAAGACCATCCTCTGTGTTGACTCCCTGGTTGGGAAGAATGTCCTCGGAGATCGTGCCGAGATTCACATAGAGGCGGGCCCCGTCGGTGACCGTTCCGTTTTGAGGGTACACCTTAACGATGAACTCTACAAACTCAACATTTTGCACCGAGAAATCGTTATAACCCTCGGGGAGAGAGCGTGTGATGCCTCCCCACACCTTCGTTGGGGTCCGGAAAAAGTCCGCGAGGGTGGGCGATGAGCTCTTGCGTCCTACGTAGTTGTATGGCCCCCGCTGCCAGGGATCGAAATAGAGATCGAATGTCCGAAGGGTGGTGTTTGCCTGCCCCCTCGTGTCACGGCCCGGGAACACCTCCTTGGTATCAATAAGCTTTGTTGCTGGCGTGTCGCCCTCGCCGAGCTTGTCGATGATATCCTCATTGAGCTGGTACCACCCGAGGCTCCCGCGCCAGTAGGTACGCTTCCGATTATCCTCGAAGCCCGGCACATCTCCATCGAGCCCCGGCCCGTTGGCCGTCGAGTCGGGCGCTGCACTCACCTGCCAGGCTCCCAGCTGATTGGTGAGGGAAAAGGTGTTCTCGAAGCCCCCAAAGTCGTCGATGTATGCGACACCACTCAACTCATCGGACGCGTAACTGTCCGTATCACTGCCTTTCACTCGATCAACCGTTTGCTGGAAGGCATCGGTGGTCGTGTGGCCGGGTCGGAGCTGCGCGAACTCCCCAGAGATCGACACCTTGCTCTTTTTTCGCGTCTGCACGAGCGGCAGCGCATCGACGGCCCGCGTTAGCCACCGGGGCTCCAGATTCATCGAGCCGTTCAGGCCCCAAATGGTGTTCTGGATGGGCACCTTGCCGATGCGAAACTTATCGACGGGCGACTTCTGGCTGAGCCGCATGACCGTGGCTCCAAGCGAAAATCGATCCCGCAGCGACCAGTTGGCCCGAGCCCCAAGTAAAGTCTTCTTCTGTAGGTTCGTGAGGCTGTTCTGCTCGTACGTGATCTTGAGCTTGCGGCCGGCCGCGGTGTAAGAATCGTTGAGGATGTTCACGGTCCCTCCCTGGTAGTCGACACGGTAGTCGACGCCCTCCTTCAGCTTTTGCCCACCTGCCGTCCGTACCTCCACCGATCCTTCGACCAAGCCGGTGAAGGCCCCAAGATCGTAGAATTGCTTCGATCCGCCCGAGTACGAGCCCCGGAGATGGTAGACGTTCCTCTGAGTATCCTCTTTCTTGGCGTTCGCTTTCTTCTTGACGTAGAGATTCGTGAACGCAAAGGGCTGCCCCGCTGCCCGACTTCCAGTCTCTTCCTTCGCGGCTTCCAGAATCCGCTCTCCGAAGGGCTGGAGGTAGGGGAAATAAATTAGCCCTTTGCTCTGGTCAAGTCGTTGGAAGTCAAACTTGTTGTCTGGGTTCGCGGCGCCGTTCTGATTCACCCGGTCCAGCCCCAAGACCTGGAGTAGCGGTTTACTTCCTCCCACCCTTTGCAATCTCGTTTTTGCTCCCGAGCCCGACTCCTGGTACTCGATAGTCAGGTTGAATGACTCCTTCCTGAAGTCCCGGCCCTTGAGACGATACACGTTCCGCAGCTGCAGAAACCAGGGAGCTGGATTGACCGACTCTCCCGGGGCCACCGGGTTGCGAGGACGAAGGAGTTTGAGCACGAGGCGGTCGGCATTGATGCCTCCGCTCGACCCCCCCCGGGTTCCCGAAAAGTCCCCAACCTGAACCACAGCACCGGTAGCGGTTCGGTACTTGTAGGCTACGGCCAAGGCCTCGTCGGACTGAAGTTGCTGGCGGAGGGAAATAAACCCGAGACGAGGGTGAAGCCGGTAGTCGTCGCCCCGGGTGAGCCGCTTAAACTTCCCGGTTTGCAGGTTCTGTCCGGTCAGGGAATTTTCCACTTTGCTGGAGAGGTACGACGAGACGGTTGTCTCTCCGCTGCGGAGTGAATCAAGATCCTGGTCCGTGTACTGGTCGTTTTCGAGGGCCGGAAGCGTCGTCTGGTTGAAGGCATCTGTCGAATCGAGGAGGATGTCGTTCTCGCCGAGGTCGACGACAGCAACGGCACTCCGGGTATCCGCATCGTTTTGGGTCTTCTGTGTGGTCTTCCAGACCTCGATCTCAGTGATTTCGCTGAACCCATCAAAGGTTCGGATCGTCCTCGGATCCTGATGGGCATCGTTCCACCGGTTGCGGAAGTAATAGCCGAGGAAGAAGTGCCGGTTTGCGTCGTACTGGGTGGGCTTCAAATCAAACTGGGTCTCCTGGGCTCCTCCATCGATACTGAGGGTGTTGGACTGTCCCTCCTGCTGGCTCGCGATCGTCGTGAGTTCTAGGTTGCCAAATTGGAACTCGCTTTTGATGCCAAACAGGCTCTGCCCACCGCTGATGAGCTGGGATGAGGTCTGTAGAGAGACGTTTCCGGCCTCAACGTTCTTGAGGATCTCGTCCTCGTATCCGGAGTAGTTGAGCTTAACCTGATTCTGGTAGTTGAACTTGCTCTTCGTGTCCCAGTCGACGTTGATTTTCAGCTTGTCGCCGACCGTGCCGGTAACGCCCAGCTGAAGGTCTTGCTTGAAGGAGGGAGTAATCTGGGTATTTTCCCCGGTGGCGACGGTTTGCCGGTCGCTCTTGCGGTAGTTAAACCCGGCATTGATATTGGCTTGGCCGTTGAGCCGAAGGTCAACCTCAGGCTTGCCGAAGACTGTGGAGAAGGCACTCTTGCGTCCTCCCGGCACAACCATGTCGATGCCGACGCCCTGCTGGTTTCCACGCTGGTTCTGGCTTTTCTCGACGAGGGACCGCCAGTTTTTGCGAAGATTGGCGCGATACCGTGCCTGGCGGTAGACCTCTTTCTCCAGGCGCATGGGGCCGTCGAGACGGTCCCTACCACTGAGAATATAGGTGTTTCGGGTCGAGTCGAGGGTTGCCGACCACTCCTTCGACCCCGTGGCCTGAGGGCCCAGGAGTGGAGAGATGCGACGACCGAACAGGTTGAGGGACTGATCGGGACGAGATGGGAGGTACCGCCGGACGAGTCCCGTGTCGATGGACGTCGTGGTGGGCGAAACCTCCTGGCTATCGGCCCGCATGCGGCCGACGGCCGCCATGCTGTCGACCGCCACCGTGCTGTCGGGGAGTGCAGGTCCTCCGAGCGGATCGACCCGATCGGCATCAGGGACAGGCTGGGTCGTGTCGGCTACGGTCGTGTCGGGCGGGGGGGCCTCTTGTGCCTGGACGGAACCGGCCAGCAGCCCAGGAATTGCGCTCGCGAGAACAAGACAGAAGATTCCTTCTAGCCCAGTCCTCCACTCCGCTCTCAGACCGAGCAGCCAAGCCATGCAGGACGGCAAGCAGAGGCGAGAAGAAACCAGCGGCACAGATCTATCCAATGGTACTCCAGGATGCTACGACGTACGTTGACGTCCGGTCTTGCGACCGCGGGCCACTCTGGTAATAATTCGAGGAGGCCTGTAGCAATTGGTGCCGATACGCAGGTGAGGGTTCGTGGTGCGAATTGCCGAAAGAGTTGAACGGGCTTCCGCCTTTCAGGAAAAACACCTTACCCTGGCATCCAGACACGACGCACGAGCCATACCGTTCCCAGTAGTGCCAGTCGTTCTCAGAAACGCCTTGAAGAGACGCTCCCTAGAAGAGACGCTCCCTACAGGTGGTGCCGAGCATGCTGATTGTCGAGCGACTGCTTGGCGGTGACCTCACGGTCGTCCTCGTGCCGCTCTTCCTGGATGCTAAGCCCGCGGTCGATCACCTTTTCGAGGAAACGGTCGCGCGGAATCACATTTTCTGGCACGTCGGCCCCACCGCTCGATACAGCCTCCTCGCGGGCAAGAGACAGGGCCGCAACGACTGTTGGGATGGCTGTACAGCGCTGCGTGGCCGTTTGCTGAGCCGACTCGTCGTATTGCTCGATCATTTCGTACACGAGCGTCGTGGACTGGCCGTCCTGCTCTCCTTTCAGCAGCACACGCATGAGTACCGCGTCTTCGTAGTCGCCCCCGAGGTGCTCACGCAGGCGGCGCACGAGAATGTCCCGGTACGTTAGGTGGGTCCGCACTCCGATCTTGCGCTCTTCCGCGAGACCGAGTCCAATGACGAAGCGCATCTGCTGAGCATGCCCCGGCCACCGAATGGTCTTGTGGTCGAGGGTCTGCACGCGTCCGGCCAAGGTCTCCGTCAAGGTGGAGAGCCCGCCCCGCGTGCAAAAGGCCTCCATCGTTCCAAAGGGCTGCTCAAAGTGGATGTCCTCCCGTTGTGAAAGAGCTTCGGCCTCTACGACTTGCCCGTCTTCGATGAGCTGTGCGGGATTCGTGTAGTCGCGGAGGATGCGCTCGGCCGACCATGAGATCCGGAAGTTAAAGGGGGGCTCCGGGTGCAGTGGCACGTCCCCAACCCGGAGGCGTACCGTCTCGGCCCGGTCGAGCCGATCGATGCCGTACAGGCACAGAACGTTTATGAGGCCCGGGGCGAGTCCACAGTTGGGAACGATCCAGACGGATTTTTCGCGGGCCTTCTCGTCCAGCGCCAGTTCCTGGTTCACGAGGGCATCGTTCCCCCCGAGGTCACAGAAATGAACCCCGACGTCGAGGCAGAGCTTCGCCAGATCGGGATTGAATCTTGACGGAACGCAGCTGATGACACAGTCGCTTCCCTGAACGATCTGGGACAGCACGCTGGTGTCGCGAATGTCAACCTGGAAGGAGCGCAGCGAGTGGCGATCGTCGTCCACACGGTCGTGCAGCCGCTGCAGTGTCTGCGAGCGGGTGTCGCAGACTTGCACCTGTTCCACCTCGTCGCTCCGCGCGCAGAGCTCGCGTACGACAGGAGCTCCCATCGATCCGGCGCCAAGTACCGTAATCCTCATGTGTAACGTGTTCTTCGAATGCAGGTCTACAAAGGACCTGAAGGCACGGAGGAAGGTGCGCGGTTACTCCACGTGGCCCCGTCCTTCTAGGGCCCGCGACAGGGTGGCCTCGTCGGCATACTCGAGATCCCCCCCGATGGGAAGGCCCCGAGCGATGCGCGTGACACTGACGTCGAACGACTCCAGGAGCTGGGAGATGTAGTACGCTGTCGTGTCTCCCTCCACGTTGGGATTTACGGCCAGGATGACTTCGTCGACCTCTGAGTCGGCGGCCTCCGGAGCGTCATTCTGCTCCCCCTCATTCTGCTCCCCCGCGGGCAGTTCCGAACTGTCGTTGGCCGGGGACTCGCCGTTCTGCGAGCCGGCCGCTGTGTCTTCGAACGACGGGTCGATCCGAGTTGCTAGCTCGTGCACCCGGAGATCGTCTGGGCCCACGCCGTCGAGGGGCGAGATCACACCGCCGAGCACGTGGTAGCGTCCCCGGTACTCCCCGGTTCGCTCAATCGCCATTAGGTCGCTCGACTCCTCGACGACGCAAATGGTGGACGCGTCGCGCTCGTCCGAAGAGCAGATGGGACAGGGGTCCTGATCGGCCACGACGTAGCAGGTCGAGCACCGCTGCACTTCTTTCTTCACGGCCATCAGCGCGTTCGCGATGGTTTCAACTTCCTCCCGCGGCATTTTCAGGACGTAGTTGGCAAGTCGCCGCGCCGTCTTGTTCCCGATCGTGGGCAGCTTCGTGAACTGCTCCACGAGGGTCTCGACGGACTCCGAGGTAAACTGCATCGCAACAACGTCGAATCCCAGGTATCGAGCGTCGAGGGAACGACGACCGCGCTTGACGTTCGCCGTTCGAAGTCCGACGGACTACTAAAGCCCCAGCTGGCTAAGATCCATGCCCTGGGGAAGCATGCCGCCCATCGACTTGCGCATCTCTTCCTGCGCCATCTCGGAGGCGTCTTCGAGGGCCTTGTTGACGCCCGCAATCACAAGATCCTCGAGCAGCTCCAGGTCGTCCGGATCCACGGCCTCCGGCTCAATCTCGATTCCCGTAATCTTCTGGGCACCGTTGGCGGTCACTTTCACCATGCCGCCTCCGGCTTCGGCCGTCACCGTCTTGTCCTTAAGCTCCTCTTGTGCCGCGTTCATCTTCTCTTGCATGTCCATCATCTTTCCGAACATGTCCGACATGTTCATTCCCTGTCCCTGATTGGCCATTGCTTTAAAGTCGTCTAAATTGGAAGGCTTACGGTAGTGCAGGATTCGTCGCTATCCCCAAACGAGCGCAGCGGCCCGTGGGAGATTGGTCCAGTGCCGTGTTCGACGAGGGTACAACGGGCGTCGAGGGGAACCGATCCCTTCCACGCCAACCCGCGGATTCTCGGGGGTGGCTGGCTACCACACGGGTTCGGCCCCAAACTCGCCGAAGAGGATTTCGAGCGCGGGGTAGGTGTCACGAAGTTGTTGAAGGTGCTCGCGCGGGCTGAGCGGCTCGTCCGACGTGTCGGGGTCTGCGTCGTCATGGGTGGTCGTCTCCACGACGAACCGGATCTCCTCGATCGAGGCGTCGACGGTCGCGGTTAGGTGTCGGAGCAGCACCTGGTGCCGGTCTCGAAGGGTGTCGCGATGAAGCTCTCGGGGCACGGCCACCGTCAGCGTCCCGTCGACGCACTCCACAGGCTCGGCCTCCCCGAGGAACGTGCCGAGACTGACGTGCTCCTCCCGGACGGCCTGCACAGCCTGGGGCCACCGGGCAATGAGCGTCTCTCCTGCCTCCGAGGAGGCAGAAGGTTCGGCGACGGTCGCGGCCTGCGTGTCCGCGCTGCCACCCGGGGTCGAACGTGCCGACGCGGACGTTTGCCCATCTGCGTCGTTCTCACTCCCCTCATCCGACGGGTCGTCGGCCTCGAGAGCCGGTGTGCCGAAGAGGTCGCCGTACTCGACGGAAGCGTCTTGGGCACCGCCAGGCGTGTCGCCTGAGTCCTCGTCGCGGGCGTCCTCTTCCGCCTCGTCCTGGCTCCGGCCCTCGGGGTCCGGCGGCGGATCGCCAGACCGATCGGCCGACGCAGCGGCGGGGGCCTCGTCCTCAGGAGTCGAGGAGGTCTCGTCCCCAGCAGCTTCCTCGGAGGAACCAGCCGTGTCCTCGGAGGACTGCGTGGCTTCGGCGGAGGGCTCAGCCTCCGGAGCGGAGTCGACTTCGGCACCGGGTGGCTTCTCCTCTGTGTCTGCCTCAGCGAAACCGGTCGGCTCGTCCCCCGGTGGGGCGTCGCCGTGCGGGGACGACGAGGCCTGGCCCTCGGCGGTGCCATCACCCGGCAGGGTGCTGGGCAGTTCACCGTCCTCTGCCATCTGCTCCAGACGGTCGATCTTCTGGAGCACCTCCCGGAGATCGGCCGACCGACGGAGCTGGGCCATCTTCAGGAGCGTCGTCTCCAGGGTGAGGCGCGGCTGCGCGCTCTGCTTGAGGTCCTCTTCCGCGTCGCTAGCCATGGTGAGCAGGCGCAGCAGATCGGCCTCCGCGAAGCGCTCGGCCTCCTCGGCGTAGCGGGCCTGCGTGGATTTGGCCACCTCCTCCAGCGCGTCGCCCCCAAGCGAGTGGGCCACCAGCAGGTTTCGGAGATGCTCGGCCAGGCCCACCAGCACCTCCTGTAGGTCGTAGCCACTGCGCACCACGTGCCGGACGAGCTCAAGCATGCCCGCCGTGTCGCGGGTAGCGATGTGGCCGGTCAGACGAAAGTACAGGTCCTGGTCCACCACGCCCAGCGCTTGCGTGAGCTCGCTATACTTCAGCGTCGATCCGCAGAGCGAGAGGGCCTGGTCAAACGCCGAGAGGGCGTCCCGAAGCGCCCCGTTGCCCTTGCGGGCCAGCAGCATCAGCGACTCCTCATCGGCCTCCACGCCTTCCGCCTCACACACCTCGCGGAGGCGCCCCACAATCTTTGGGACCGGAATGCGCCGGAAGTCGAACCGCTGGCACCGCGACAGGATGGTGGGCAGTACCTTGTGCGGCTCCGTGGTCGCGAAGATAAAAAGGGCGTGGGCGGGGGGCTCCTCCAGGGTCTTCAGCAGGGCGTTGAAGGCCTGCTTGGAGAGCATGTGCACCTCGTCGAGGATGTAGACCTTCTTTTGGTCCCCCTGCGGAGGGATGCGCACCTTCTCCCGGAGCTCCCGAATGTCGTCAACCTTGTTGTTCGAGGCCGCGTCCATCTCAAAGACATTGAGGCTGCGGCCCTCCTCGAACGACCGGCACGAGTCACACTCACAGCAGGGCTCGGCCTCATCGTCTCGCTCTTCACGGGGCGTCTCGCAGTTGATGGCCTTCGCGAGGATGCGGGCCGCCGTGGTCTTGCCGACCCCGCGGGGCCCGCTGAAGAGGTAGGCGTGGGCGAGGCGGTCAAGCCGAATCGCATTCTTGAGCGTTTCTGTGACGTGCTCCTGTGCAATCACCTCCCGGAAGAGCGAGGGCCGGTACTTGCGCGCAGCAACGAGATAACGTTGTTCCTCCATGACGACTGCGAACGACAGATTGAGGCGGCGCGTGACGGCACGAGGATTGAGAACCCAACGGTGCCGATGATGCCTTCAGCGTCCGTTTGGCTAGTGTCTTTTGCCTGCGACTTTGTGGATCTTGGTGCCATGCTCCTTGTCCCCTCGCCCGGTGGTTGCACGACAGAACTCACTCAGGGATCCTAAGGCCCTTTGTCCGCCGATCGAACGGATTCACAGATCTTCTTACGAGCGTTCTGAGTGGCGGATCAGCGGCCGTACGTCTTCGCGGTCCAATATATCGGCAGGCACCCGGAGGAATCAACCACCATCCGTTCCACTTCAGGACGATTGCATCTTGACGTTCTGATTCCCCAGACAGATCAAAGTTTGCGGCAAGGTGGCACCGATTGACTGGTTTCCTCCGCTTAGAGGATTCGACTTATGATTTCCTCGCTCGAAAGAGCGCTTCAATGTTCTCCCTGACCAGGGCGCATCCTCTCACTCGAAAATTCCCCCATTCTGCCTTGACATGTGATCGTCCTGCCACCCCGTTTCCACGACCGAGAATGACACAGATAGCGAAGCTGTAGGATCACTCATCCGGACGTAGATGCCGGCGCCTCAGTGGGACGATGCTGCTCGGTCTGTGCATCGGTTGCCCGTTCCGCGGCGACGCGTCGCCGGATGGCTCGAAGAACCGCGTTGGGCTCAAATTCTCCACTGTACCGCTTCCCGTCGACGAACAAGTTCGAGGTGCGCCGCACACCGCTCTGCACGGCCGAGCTTCGATCCGCCATAACGCGGTCGTGGAGTGCCTCGTCGCGAAGATCCGCCTCGAACTGGTCGAGGTCGAGCCCGATGGCGGCGGCGTACGTCCGCAGGTCCTCATCCTCGAGCTGGTCCTGGTGGGCAAAGAGCTGCTCGTGCATCTCCCAGAATGCGCCCTGCCGGGCCGCCGCCTCCGCAGCTACACCAGCATGCACGGCATGGGGATGGCGCTGCCGCAGGGGAAGATGGCGAAACACGTACTGGAGCGGCACTCCGGACGCGTCTTTCGTCGTGGCGAGCGCCCCCATCACCTGCCGCATCGTTTCGTAGATCCGGCGGCTCGTGGGGCACTCGTAGTCGCCATACTGCACAATCGTGACAGGAGCATCGCTGGGGCCGTACACGTGGTCGTCGGGCTGCACCGGCACATCGAGGCGCTCCTCCTCGCCCGTCTCTCCTTCCGATTCGGGACGACCTGCCGCGTGGCCGAAGAGCCACTCGGTCCAGGTGAGCTCCAACTGGCCGCAGTCGCGGTGAGGGAAGCGACGGTCGCGCGTCTGCGCAAAGTTGAGAATGGCGACCAGCAGGACGCCACCCACCGTGTTCCCCAGCACCGTCGGAGAAAGGAAGTCGACGAAGAAGGTCCACAGGCTGGCGTCGCCTCGGAAGACCACGTAGAGCACCTCGGTGGAGCCGACGATGCAGTGGGCCAGCTCTGCCGCGGCCACCGGGTAGATCAGCGCAAACGTGATGAGAATCCGGGCCGTCATGCTACGGGCGGCGTAGTTGAGCCACACCATGCTCGCCACCAGCCATCCGGCGAACACGCCCTTCCAGAACAGGTCCGCCCACGACATTTCCAGGAAATGGTCTCCGATCCCGTGTGCCACTTCGGCCATCTCGGGCGTGAACACACCGGTGGTCGCAAGCACGTACGCGCAGAGGGCCGCCCCCAGCACATTGGCGGCCAGTACCACTCCCCAGATGTGCAGAAGCCTCGGGATGCTGGCGATGCGGGTGAGGACCAGCGTGACAGGCGTCAGCGTGTTCTCGGTAAAGAGCTGGTAGCGCCCCATTACCACGAGCAAAAAGCCCAGCGGGTAAAGCAGGCTGCCTGCCAGATGCGACGGGCCACCGGGCCAGAGGGCCGATAGCACCGCCATGCCGAGGAACGACAGGCTGATCGAGAGCCCCGCGGCCAGTCCACTCAGAAAGAGCAGACGCGTAGATCGACTGAACTCTTCCTCGGCGGCGATGACGAGGCGATGGAAGATCTCGTCCGTAGAAAAGAGATCCCGGAGGGCTTCCCCCGCGGCAGGCGCCCCGCTCTCGGAGCGGTCGAGCGCATCGCGGAGGTTACTTGGAGACCCGGACACTTCCCCAAGAACAGGAAGTGACTGGTGCAGTCCTCCGTCGTCCGTTTGGGGGAGAGGTTCGGAGGACTCGGTGTCCTCCGTGATGGAATGCTCCATAAACTTTGCTTTTTGGAACAAGCATACGCCTAGCTGCCACGACCAAACCTTGTCGAGGTTCGGGACTCGGTCAGGACAATCATGAAATTACCGTACCGAATTCCAGCCCTTCAGGACTCGACACGACTACCCCTCTTCAACCGCTCGCTCTATCTCTCTCGCTAGAGGTGCGTTGCTTTTTGGGATGGCAGAGATGTGCAGTCCCGAGATAGCCGGGTACGACAGCTTCCTATGCGTCCCAGCCACCCGCGTCCGTCGACTCCAGGTTCCAAGGTCGTCGAAACGGTTTCTTCCTGCCACCTCGCGGAATTCACGGGCCTCCCGTAGACGCTGAAGAGAGAACGCAGGCCGAGTGTGGGGACGCGGGAGGATACGACCGGCCTGCTCAGTCCACGAGCGTCGAGACGCTCAGGATCCCTCCCCTCCATGGGACGGAGCAGCACCCGCGAAGATGCATGTTCGGAAACTTCCCTCGTGGCGACGTGCGTCTACTCACCGGAGCCCGAGGACGGGCTTGGCGTGCTCGGCTCGCGCCGCTTCGGATCCGGCGTACTCGGCTCGCGCCGCGTGGGGCTCGGCACGCGCGGCGGCTGCTTGGGTTGTCGCTTCGGGGTCCGCTTGGGTTGTCGTCTCGGGGTGCGGCGTGGGGTGCGTCGGCGGCGTGGATCTGTCGGAGAAGGTTCGGAACGGGGGCCATTCATGGGATGAGAGAAGAACTTTATCCGCGTTCCTTCGAGGGCTGGATGTACGGGACGAGCCTCCAATTGTTGACCGCCCTCTCCCTTTTACGACGTCCCATCTTCACGCTGTGCGGTCGGCCCCGGAGACTCCTCGTGGTGCGGTGCGGGCTCTGGAGATTCCCCGTCGTCGGGAACGCGCCGAAGGGCTTCCGAATGGGGGCGGGGGCGCTCGACCGCTACCGGCTCGGGCTCGAAGCACTGGCGACAGCGGGGCTCGTAGGCCTCCGTGGCCCCAACCAGCACGCGGTCTTCGCCCGGCACAATGCGCTGCGAGTGGTTGGCAGGCGCCCCGCACACGACGCAGACGGCGTGCAGTTTGGTCACGTGCTCGGCCACCGCCATGAGCTGGGGAATCGGGTCGAAGGGATCTGCGCGGTAATCGGTGTCGAGCCCCGCAACGATGACACGGTGGCCATCGCCGGCGAGCCTCTGGCACGTCGGTACGAGCTCGTCGCCGAAAAACTGCGCTTCGTCGACTCCCACGACATCCGCGTCGCTGGTCTTCGCCAAGATTTGAGGGGCGTCGTCGACGGGCGTGGTGGTCACGGAGTTCTCGTTGTGCGAGACGACCTTTTCCTCGTCGTATCGCTCGTCGAGGGTCGGCTTGAACACTTTGGTGTGTTGCCGGGCGATGCGGGCGCGGCGCAGTCGGCGGATCAGCTCTTCCGTCTTGCCACTGAACATGGATCCGCAGATCACCTCAACCCATCCGGTGACACGGTCGCGATCGACGATGTGGGGTTCGAGGGCCGACATAGTTTGGAGGCTGCAGGGACGATGGTGGGCGACGCACTACAAGGTAAGCGAAGGAGAGCCGGGATTACCAGGATCGAGGACGTGGGACGCTCCAGGCCTGGCATCAGATCTTTTTCAGTACCCGTGCTGGCATCCATGCTGTGTGCCGATTTCTCAGGCGCACGCGAACCCATTCGGCTCGCTGGGCCTCCACCTCCACCATCGCACCTGCGTCCAGTGTCGAGTCGCGCGCGGCCCTTTCCTTGGGCGCCGGTCGGAGAGGGGCCTGTTCGGAAATGACGACGGCGCGCCGGTCGTGCGTCTGTACGTAGGACGTTCCGAGCCCAGTGGCGACGGCCAGCACGCCCGCGGCGGCCAGTCCCCATGCAACCGAGGAGTGCCCCGCGACGAGCCGATCGGGCCCAACTCTGACCATGATCATGCCTCCCCCTATGCTAAGCATCAACACTCCGATTCCAAACAGAATGAAGGGGGGCCATCCTGCGACGAGCGCCGCGAGCCCACGAGGCGGGAGGCCCCCAAGCGGGAGCCTCTCTCGCTGGCGCACATACTCCAGATTGTGCCGCAGGCGCGGGTCGGCAGGGCGCAGGCGCTTGCCCCGTTCGTAGGCCCAGATGGCCCACCCCACCCGTCCGAGTCGGACGTATGCGTTACCCAGATTGTGGTAGAGCGACCCGCTTTCGTGGCCGGCGTCGAGAATGCTTCTGTACATCTCCACTGCCCGTTTGTACCGGCCCTGCGTGTAGGCCTCGTTGGCGGCGGCAAACTGGCGACTCAGGCTGTCGGACTGCATCCCGAGCGCCCCGCCCGGCGTGACGATCAGCCCCAGTCCCGTAAGGAAAAGTACGAGGAGGCGCATGTGAGGTGGAGCGGAAAAGGTGGAGTCAGTTCCTCCTGAATCGAACAGGTCGGGTCTGTAGAACCGCTACGAACGTGGGCGTCTCCCGGAGGCCTCCGGAAGGCACGCGTCGAGCCGGTGGAGCACGGACTGAGCTTTTTCGAGCACGGCCTCCGCAGGATCGGGAGAGTCCCGACTCGGAGCAAATCGCGCCTCTTCGCAACGATCGAGGAGGTCAAAGAGGGCATCCCGGAGGTCCTCCGGCACGTCGTAGCGAGCGAGCGACTGTTCGAGGGCCGTCCGCGTCGTGCCGGCGCTGTCCGTTTGGAGGCGTTCGTCAAGGATAGCGAGAAGGGCCTGCTCGACTGTGTCGTAGAATGCTGTCTCGTCCCCGTTCCGAAGATGCTGGCGGGCCGCATGGACGTGATCCTGCGCAGGGACGCGACGATCGTCCGGATCCGCGGTGTCTGCTGTCCCAGATGCTCTCCCCCAGCGCCGGTGCGCGGCGGCGGCGCCCGCTGCCAGCACCGGGAGCAGCAGTGCCACGTAGGCCCAGGGCCGGCGGTGCAGGGGGGGGCGATCCGCACGGACCCATTGCGCCTGCTCTGCCGCCGCCAACCCGGCAACGTCTCCCACGGGCAGCCCGTCTCCCGTCCGTCCCACGACCCGTGGGGCCGCCTCGCCCGTCACCCGAAGTGTCGGGAGGGCATTGCGGACCGTCCTGTACTGCTCTGCATCAGGGTCGAAGTAGCTGAACGTAATCGGGGAAAGGGAGTAGCGGCCACGGGACCGGGGGACAAGGGTGTATGTGAAGGTCTTGGTGCCCCCGATCTGTTCCCCTCCCCGATCGATGTCGGTCTGAACGGATGGCCCGTACACCTCAAACTCCGACGGGACATCCAGGCCCGGCGGGGAGAGCGTAGCGAGATTCCCAGTGCCTTGCACTCGAACGGCCACCTCCACGGGACCGCCGACCGCCACGCTGTCCCGACCTACGTCTGTTGACATTGAAAACTGGCCTACGGCCCCGTCGAAGGAGGGGGGAGCGGCTGGAGGCAAAGACCGAACGGAAAGGGACAGGGCGCCGGAGGCGAGTTTGACGGGCTCGAAGCGACCACGTACCGCGTTCCCCTGCATCTGAAGGGTTCCCTGCGCCTCCACCTCGATGCGGAGCGGATCGACCCGGAGCGATCCCGCCCGTGTGGGAAACAGGGCCACCCGCTTCAAGATGATGGATCTGTAGGTTCGGCCGTCGATGCGGGACGTCCGGGGCACGGGCCGGGATGGTACATCGAGTTCCTCACGCCAGAAGCCCGGCGCACTCCACGCGCTGGCGAGGCGGCTGTGTCGGAGCCGGATCTTCGGCCGATAGAGCAGGTGGTATTTGACGACCACCTGTTCGTTCTGGTATATGCGGTCGGCCGTCGGGGTCGCACGGATGAGGAGATCCTGCGGATCGAGAGCGCTATTCTCGTCCCTCCCCACGGAGGAGGACGCGCCGGAACGATCCGCCGACCGTGAGGCCTCCGACACCACCTGGACTCGAATTTCTTCCGTCGTGTACTTGTCCCCCAGCACGGTCACCTCGACTGGCTGGATGCGGGCGACTCCTGTTCGGAGGGCTCGGTACCGCCACGTGAAGGTCACATGGCGCTCAGAGGAGCCTCCGTCGGAGGACAGACCACGCTGGGTGCGGGGCGTGCGCTGCTGGAGCCCGAGATTGGTGACGGAGGGCGGATCCGGGGGCTGGACGACCGTGGCGGAAGGGCCCTCTACCCGGACCGAAAACACAACAGGTTGCCCGGGTTCCACCCTCATCGGCTCGGCCTCAGCCGTAATCTGGACCGAACGGTCCGACTGGGCTGGGGCGGAGCCCACCGGCATCATTCCCAGTGCGAGGAGTGCGAGGAGGGTTCGCGTAAACACAGGTCAGTCTTTGACGGTGGGTTCATGGACGGGGTCTCCTCAATCGGGTCGCCGCACTCCTTGCCTACCAGTCTTTCTCCGCAGTCTTTTCCTGCGACGCCCGGGCCCGGATCTCGCGGAGCAACTTCGCCTCCTGGCTTTTCAGGGCCTGGAGGAGTTGCTCTGCCTGCGCGCGGCTCAGCGCATCTCTGGGACGCCCTCTCCTAGCCTGCCCCTCGCGCCGGCGCTGTGCCGCCGTTCCCTGTGCCTGCGAGGCAGACTGGGAGTTGCGCGCCGTTTTCGAACCGCGACCCGACTGTTGCGACGAACGATCCGAGGACTGTCTGTTTCCGGAACGGGACTGTGCGTTGTTCTGTGCGGCACCAGACCGGCTTCCCTCCCGCTTCTTGCCCTTCGATTGCTGATCCGACTGCTGGCCCTGCTGCCCAGATTGCGACGGGCGGCCTCCCCCGCGACCTGTCCTCCGTTGCTTCAGCGCCTTCCGGAGGGCACGGAGGCGCGGATCCGAAGGAGCCGCTTCGAGTCCCTGCGCCACGGTCCGACGGGCCGCCTCTACGTCGCCATCCACGTACTGTTGGGCCGCTTCGTGGAAGAAGGCGTCGGCCGAGGACTGTGCTTGGCCCGGCGCTCCCCCTAGCACAAGCAGAATGACCCCAATGGCTCCGGTCCAGCGAGCGACCGTCATGGCTCTGATCGACTGATTCGGGCAACCTGCTCGATCCGCGTGATGAAGTCCTGGTACGCGCTCACCGTCGAGTCCCGACGGAGCCCATCCTTCATCAGGGCCGCGGCGGTGGTGTACTGCGTGCGGGCCACCAGGGCGTCGGCCTTTTGCTTTAGACGTTGGGCGTAGGGGGACGGGTCCACCTCCGGAGCATCGTCGGAAGCGCCCGTTCCCATCTTGCGCTTGAGGAACTCGTAGTTGTACCGGGCGGCCTCGTGGGTCGGGTCCAGAAGCAGTGCGCGCTTGTAGTTGCGCAGGGCAACTCGCCGGTCCCCCATCGCAGCCGCCAC
Organism: Salinibacter sp.; assembly: GCF_042218895.1. Taxonomy (NCBI): domain Bacteria; kingdom Pseudomonadati; phylum Rhodothermota; class Rhodothermia; order Rhodothermales; family Salinibacteraceae; genus Salinibacter; species Salinibacter sp. The sequence continues at coordinate 45,449 of NZ_JBDGQQ010000043.1, forward strand.
GGTGGCGATGTTAAACGCGGCCCGCACCCGCTGGGCATCGGTTGAGGCGGTGCGTTGTGCACGAGCGAGGGCTCGCCGGGCGGCCCCGTACTGGTCTTGCCGATAGAGCGCAAGCCCAAGGTTATTCTGAAGCCCCGTGTAGGGCGCCCCCGTTGTGTCGCGGAGGGCGGCCGCACCCTTCCGATACGCAGTCGCTGCCGCCGCATACTTCCCCTGCTCGAAGTACGTGTTTCCCTCTCGCCCCTTCTCGGCCCCGGTATCGCCGAGGAGCCCGAACAGCAGCAGAATGAGTGTCAGTCGCGCGGCCATCTGTGCACCCAGAGTGGAAGGCACCAGAGTCAATAGAGGTTGTTGTACGATTGCCCCGGTTGTTCGATTCCCGAGGGCGTTCGGCTCACGATACCGATTCCTGCGTGACCCCGAGCCGCTTCCCCGAGACCTGCCGCTCACCGGCACGGGTCCGAACAGGAATCAGGCCCTCAACGAACAGCAGGAGGAGGGCTGCCGCTAGCGGCCACTGGTACATCTCTCGGTAGTCGGCGAATTGCTCCGCCCCATAGGAGGCGGCGCCAATCCGGCGAAGGGCCGCCGGAACGTCCGACAGGGCACTGGTCGTACCGCCGATCCGGAAATACGCGCCCGACTCGGCAAGGCGCGTCAACATGTCCTCATTCAGCTGGCTCTGTACGACCTGTCCCTGATTGTTTCGCTTAAATCCAACGCGGGTGCCGTTCTCGTAGACCGGGATCCGGGCTCCGTCCCTGGTGCCCACCCCGGCTGTGAGGAGCGTGATGCCGGCCTCGGTGGCGCTTTGCGTCGCTGTCTCCAGGCTGCCGGTGTGGGTTTCCCCATCCGACACGATCAGCAGGGCGCGCGGGCGCTTGGTGCCCGGAGACGCGGCCGAGTCGGACCGGGGACGGGCGGCGCCAAATGCCCGGACGGCCGCGTCGACCGCCGCCTCAAGGTTGGTTCCCGGGGTCGACAATTGGTCGGAGTCCGCTGCGTCCAAGAAGAGGCGGAGTGCGCCGTAGTCGGTTGTGAGGGGACACTGTATGAAGCCATCCCCGGCGAAGAGGATGAGACCGACCCGGTCGCCCGACAGGCGGCCGATGAGGTCCCGAATCTCCTTCTTTGCCCGCTGGAGGCGACTCGGGGCCACATCTTGCGCCCGCATCGACGCCGAGACGTCCAGGGCAATCATCAGGTCTACGCCGCGACGCTCCACGGTATGGACCTCCGTCCCGAAGCGGGGCCCCATCAGGCTCACTGCTCCCAGAAGCAGCGCCCCTACCACGAGGCCCGCCTTCACGGTCCGGCGGCGCGGGTGAACGGATGTCGCAAGCTGCTCCACGATGCCCGCCTCCCCAAAGCGTTCCCGGGCCGCTCGTCGCCAGCGGGCCGCCCGCCAGTACAGCCACACGGCGGCGGGAAGGACAGCCAGCGTCCAGGCGTATGTCGGATGCAACCAATCCATTGTTGATTTTCGGTTTCCGAGTTGCGGATTGGGCGGTGCGAACGTCGACCGAGACGCAGCCGTCCGTCCCATTCGGGATTCGCGTTTCAAAACCCGCCGTTGTTTCAGGGGAAGCGGCGAAAGACGGTAGTGGCCAGACCGATGTCCAGCAGCACGGCCAGGAGGGCCGGCAGCAAGAAGTAAGGGTACTGCTCTCGTCGATCCGTGTAGACGCGCTCGTCGACCGGCGTGGTCTCCATGGTGTCGATTTCGGCGTAGATGCTCTCGAGCGCGTCCTGATTCGTGGCCGAGAAGTAGCGCCCGCCTGTTGACGTGGAAATTGACCGCAGCATCCCGGCGTCGATCCCCGTCGACTTCTCCTGTCCCGTTCCGGCCGTGGGTTCAGACTGCGCGGTGCCCTGTCCTGTCGAGCCCACCCCGATTGCATAAACCCGCACGCCCATCGTCGCGGCAATCTCGGCTGCGGTCTGCGGGTCGATCTGGCCCCGGTTATTACGGCCGTCAGTGAGCAAGATGAGGACCTTGCTCTCCGCCTTGCTGTCCTTGAGCCGATTCACGGCTGTGGCCAGCGCCGTGCCGATGGCCGTTCCATCCTCCACCACCCCGATGCTCACCTGCTCGAGCATCCGCTGGAGGAACGAGTAGTCGAGCGTGAGCGGCACCTGCGTGTACGCCTCAGCGGCGAAGACGACGAGCCCCACTCGGTCGGACACTCGGCCCCGCACAAACGACGCAGCGGCCTCCTGCGCCGCCTCGAAACGGGTGGGCTGGAAGTCTTCGGCCTGCATTGATGAGGATGCGTCAAGCACGAGCATGATGTCGACCCCCTTGGTCGTCTTCGTTCGCCTGACCTCCTGGGTTTGGGGGCGGGCCAGAGCCACGATGGCGAGGGCGAGGGCCCCCATTCGAATCGCCGTGGGGACCCACTGCAGCCGCACGGTCCACGCGGTGGGGGCTCGCCGGGCGGGCCTCACGTCGCTGTAGTGGAGCCCCCCGGCCCGCCGTCGGCGCCACCACGACCATATTCCCACCGCTGGCACGGCGAGGAGTAGCCACAGAAACTGGGGATCGGCGAAGGTCACGAACGGCAAAACGATGGTCAGACAGATCAGGCGGGTCGGCAGGGGCGGGGCTACGCACTGCGCTGAGCCGCTACGGCCTCAACGAGGGCGGGGAGCACGTCCCCGGCCGAGCCCCGGATTGACTCGTCGACATCGTCGGTGACTCCGGTCGTGTCGGGATTCACCTCGGCCACGTAGGCCCCTTGCTCGCTGGCTGCCACCGGAAGACGTGCGGCCGGATACACCACGGCACTCGTGCCCACGCTCAAAAACACGTCTGCCCGGTCGGTGGCCGCATCGGCCTGCTTCATCGCGTCGGGTGGGAGCCTCTCCCCAAACCACACCACGTCGGGACGGATGAGCCCCTCGCAGGCCGGACAGCGCGCCGGCTCCCCCTTCTGGATGGCAGCGTTCACGGTCTTCGCGTCCGCTGCACGCTCGCAGTCCATGCAGTAGTTGCGGGTGATGTTGCCGTGGAGCTCGATAACTGTGCTGCTCCCCGCACGGTTGTGGAGATCATCCACGTTTTGGGTGAGGACAGATACGGTCGGCACGTGCGCCTCCAGTTCGGCTAGGGCCCGGTGGGCAGCGTTGGGCTCGGCGTCCTCGACCAGCTGACGCCGATGCCGGTACCAGCCTTGAACCAGCTCGGGGTTGTCGAGGAACGCTTCGACGTTGGCGAGCTCCTGCGGGTCGAACTTCTCCCAGAGGCCGTCGGCGTCGCGGAACGTGGGGATGCCGCTCTCGGCACTGATGCCGGCACC
>NZ_JBDGQQ010000043.1:48847-59214 GCF_042218895.1 Salinibacter sp.
GGCCCGGGCTGCGCGTCGGCAAACTTTACGAGATCAGCCTGCTCCAGCACGGTCTGGAGGCGCCGGGTGGCCGTCTCCGGCACCTCGGGCCGGCGATGCAGGGCCTCGACGACCTCGGGCGTAGTGCACTCAAGGGCTCTCATCCCCATCCGTCGTGTGAGGTATCTCCGAAGGCCTTCGGTGAGGTCAACGTAGAAGGCCTTGCACGTCTCACGATCGTTCGGGTTGCGGCGCTCAAGGCGTTGGAGCCGTGCCGAGGCGGCCTCGTAGGGATCCTGCTCCTCCTCGGCCGGCGGCGCGGGCACGGCGTCTTCGTGCCAGCGCCGCCACCCGTAGGCGACGCCCCCCAGAAGCGCTGCGACGCCGAGGCCGAGCGCAATCCACACCCAAATGGGGCGCGGGAAGGAGGCAAGCGCGGCGGGGGTGCGCAGGCTCTTCGCATCGGGGGGCACGACGGATACAACCGGCACCACGCGTGGGGCGGTGCCTACGACTGTCGTGTCCTGCCCGTCGACCGCGCGGACCGGAAGGACCGGAACGCGCGCCGAATCGAGTGCAAACGTTGCGACCTCGTAGGCCACGCTGTCGATCTGCCGCCCCTCCGCGGTCGGCCGTCCTCGAACGGGGCCCCGACGAATGACGTCGAGGTCGCCGAAGAGTACCGATCCAGATCCCGAGTCCGGAAAGACGACGGTCGTGCCCACGGCGTGCTCCGCGACGAGCGTAACAGTGAACCGCTCGCCGATCTTCACGCTGTCGGCCGAGACGTGAGCCTCGATGCGGGGGGCAGACTGTGCCCGCGCGCCCCCCGTTGGCACGAGAAGCAGTCCAATGAGCAGGAGCATCCACCAGTGCCCCCCGGTCGACAGGAGGTCTGGGGCCTTCCTTCGCCGAGGGCGCGCTCCGGTCCGGGGGGGCCGGGTCTCCGGTCTAGCAGACGGAGCGGCACCCATTCGGCGATTGGTCGGTCCGTTCATGCCTCCCAGTTCGGTTTGCGGCGGCCCCCTGCCCTATCCCCGTTGGGCGCGCCGCCGGAAAAACGTGATGAGGGGCTCGATGTAATCGGCGTCGGTGCGAACGACGACGTGGTCTACGCCGGCCCGCCGAAGCAGGTCGGTCGTTTGCTCGCGGCGGGCCTCCACCGCCGCCGCGAACGCCTCTCGGGCCGCCGGGTCGCGGGCATCGAGCGTGACGGTCTCGCCCGTCTCGGCGTCGGTCAGATCAACCAGTCCCACGGGGGGGAGTTCCTCCTCACGGGGGTCTCGCAGTTCCACTCCAACGGTGTCGTGCCGCTGGCTCGCCGCGCGTAGCATCGGCGCGTACCCGTCATCGAAGAAGTCGCTCACGAGCACCAGGATGGACTGCCGTCGCAGGATGCGGAGGACCCGCCGGACTGCCCCGCCGACATCGGTTCCCGTCGACGCGGGCTCCGCGGTGAAGAGCTCCCGGATGCACCGCAGCACGTGCCGGCGTCCCTTCGCGGGGCGGATAAACCGCTCGACCTCGTCCGAGAACAGTAGGAGGCCAACGGTGTCGTTGTTCTGGACGGCGCTGAAGGCAATGACCGCGCAAATCTCGGCGGCGACCTCCCGCTTAAGCTTTCCCTGCGACCCAAAGTTCTCGGACCCGGACACGTCGACGCAGAGCATCACGGGCTGCTCCCGCTCCTCCTCGTAGACCTTAACGTAGGTCTCGTCCATTCGGGCCGAGACGCTCCAGTCGATGTTGCGTACGTCGTCGCCCACCTGATAGGGACGTACTTCGGCGAACTCAATGCCACGCCCCTTGAAGGCCGACTGGTACTCCCCCCCAAATACGTTCTCGACCACACCTCGGGTGCGGACCTCCAGGCGGTGAATCTTCTCGAACAGCTCGTCGGGGATCATGGGGGAACCGGAGCAACGCGGTCATTGCACAGCAGAGCACCTTCCTCCTCCCCGCCTCTTCGTAACGACGACCGAAACTCAGGGGTGCGCATTTTGATCCTCCCGGCACGCGCACAGGCCGGGGCTGGGGGAAATGAGGTCGTCTGTTTTCGTGCGGATCATCCGTGCCCAGGCACTCGGCCCAGACGAACCTGATCGTTCGAGACGCTAGGGAGCAATCTGGGGCAGCGTGCCCCCGTGCCTACAGCTTCGATCCTGACCCTGCACAACGCCGCTTCGCATGCTCCGTCCGAACGTCGGGCAAACCAGCGACATCGAGGCGCATTCGGGGAGCTCCAGCCGTGTATTCGTCTCCGTGCCCGGCCACGCCTTCGGCAAGAACGAGCAGCGCGGCGTCGTTCCGCTCCGCCAACGGCGGCGAGGGGTGGGAGAAGGCGCGTTGCGCTTCCGTCCCCACCGGCAACGCCCAAATCGCCCTCAACCTGGACTGATCACCCCGACCTCTATCCAGCGTCGTCCGCAGCACCGTCCTCCCGCTCATAAAGTTCCACCCGCCAGAGGATCGTGTTGACCTGGTAAAAGGGCACAAATCCGTTTGCCCGAATCACCTCTTCCACCCCGGTGTGAATGTACATCCGGAAGTCCATGTCGCGGACCCAGCAGTACACGCCGGCCAGTCCGCCAATCACCTGGTTGTACCATCGTTCCTTCGGATACGTAACCCCGTACCATCGCGCCGTCTTCGACGTGGAGGCCTCGACCAGCTCCTCCAGGTGGGGGTAGCAGCAGAAGACCCGGTCGAGCGTCACGATGTCGGCCTCAGGGAGGTCGGGGGCCCGCTCGACAAAATCGCCGTACTCGTAGGCAGTCCGGTTTTCAAATCCTCGCCGTCGCGCTTCCTGCTCGGCCACATCCAGGTAGGCGGGCGATGCCTCCACAAGGGTCGACGCGGATACGCCCGCCCCCAGCAGCTCGAGGGGAATCATGCCCACCCCGCCGCCTATGTCCAGCAGCGTCCGGCCCTGGAGGTCGAGGGTCTTGAGGGCATCGATGAGGAGGCGCGTTGATTTGTTCGGAGGTCCGCTCGTGCGGTACTTCCGAAGCTCGTTTTGGGCCTTCTCGCGGTTGAACAGGTCGCCGGCGTCTTCGCAGTGCGCACAACAACTCATCGGACGGTTCGAGGGGGTTGAGTGTGGACAAACGATTTCTCGGACGACTCCTCGTCGGTTGACCGGGCTAGGGCGACGGCGTAGAGTCCCCGAACGCCGATCTACGTGGCTCTACGACCTCGAGGCCTGCCTCGCAAGGCAACGGCAGGCAGACGTCCAGCACGGGCCCTCGTTCGACCTCGTCCCGACCTGTCCGGTCCATGAAGCCCTCGAAGCCGCGAGCCCCCTGCAGCCATCGGCTCGTTTTCTCGTCGCGCGACGGATCGTCGACCGGCGCCGCATTGAATTCGTCAGGAGGGTCGCCGCGCATCGCCGCCCGCCTCGACTCGCGTGTCGTCCGGCAGAGGCTTTGCATCTCGTCCGGAATCATGCCCTCCATCATCTGCCCCATCTCCGCGTGCACCGCACACATTCGCTCATGCATTGGGGCGCCCCGCCGTCCACCATGTCCCCATCTATCCGACCTCGCCGATCTGACGATTCGGCTTCCCGTCCATTTCCGGAGGGAGCGCCCATCATGGACTGCATCGAACGATGCATGCCCGCCATCGTCCCCGTCATTGCCCGGCAGCGCCGGAGCCCGGCCTCGCTGCCCAGACACGAAAAGCCACGCGCCGGCACAGGGCCGGGCGTGGCTCTCGCGCGAGAGGCAGGGGCGACCGGACGTTCCCGGGCCACCTGCGCAATACCACAGCGCCGCGACGCTGCTCAGACGCCGCGGCCAGGTCGTCCCCCATAGCTGTCAAGGGCACCTGTGGTGGGGCTGGAGGGCCCACTTAATGACACAGTTCCAAAGCTGCGAGTCAGGAGGCTCTCTTTCCCATTGTTCGCCATTCGAAGCTCGTGATTCGACACCGTTCCTAGTCCATCATTTTCCGGAGGAACGCTGGCGTGTCGTTGTCATCCTCGTCGTCGGACCGGGAGCGCTCGTCGCGATCCCTACGCTCGTCGAGGTCGTCGGCCTCCAGGCGGCGAACGTCAGATTCGTCCGAGGCGTCCTCGCTCCTGTCCTCCCCGTCTTGCTCGTCCTCCTGCGGGCGGAGGGATGCACTGCGGCGTTCGTAGGCCGGTTCGTCGAGCTGGCGCAGATTGTCGGCCCCTTTGTAGCGGGGTGGGGAGTCTGCCTGTTCGTCGAGCGGGATGGTGCGGCGCGCGTCCCCGTCGTCCTCCGAGGCGTCCTCGTCTCGGTCGAAGCCGGTCGCGATGACAGTCACACGGAGCTTGTCTTCGAGGTCCTCGTCGATGACGGTGCCGAAGATGACCTCCACGTCCTCGCCAGCCTCCTTCTGGATGACGCTCGTGGCCTGGGTGGCCTCGCGGATGCCAAGCGACGGGCCACTGGTGATGTTCACGAGTACGTTGGTAGCCCCAGCAATAGAGAGGCCGTCGAGGAGGGGGCTGCTGATGGCCTGGATGGCGGCTTTCTCGGCCCGGTTTTCGCCGGTGGCCGTAGCCGCGCCCATGAGCGCCGTGCCCCCGTCCTCCATGGTCGTCTTCACGTCGGCGAAGTCGAGATTGATGAGGCCGTGGACCGTAATGAGGTCGCTGATGCCACGGGTGGCGTTGTAGAGCACCTCGTCGGCTTTCTCGAACGCCTCGATGAGACTCGTGTCTTCGTCGGCAATGTCGAGGAGGCGCTCGTTGGGGATGACGATGAGAGTATCGACGTTGTCTCGGAGCAGCTCGATGCCTTCGAGGGCCGTCTCCATGCGCCGCTTCCCCTCGCACTCGAAGGGCTTGGTCACGATGGCTACGGTCAAAATGTCGAGGCTGCGGGCGAGCGCCGCCACCACGGGGGCCCCACCAGTACCGGTGCCCCCGCCCATGCCGGCCGTGATGAAGGCCATGTCGTAGCCGTCGAGGGCCTGTTTAATCTCCTCACTGCTCTCCTCGACAGCCTCGGCCCCGACGCCTGGTTGAGCGCCCGCTCCCAGACCGCTCGTCAGATTGCGGCCGGCCTGAATCTTCTGGGGCGCCTGGTTCTCACTCAGGGCCTGTGAGTCAGTGTTTATGGCGATGAACTCCACGTTGCCGCGGATGCCTTTCTCCAGCATGTTGTTGATGGCGTTGCCTCCTCCGCCGCCGACGCCGACGACGCAGATTTCAGCCTCTTTGCTTGCGGAGTCGTCAAACGAAAATTTTGAGCTAAAGTCTTGGTCCATGGGGGTCCCTCCAGTGTGTCTGTGGTTTTGAACGTGAGAGTGGACGGTCCGGGGGGCCTGAAGTGAGCGGCTTCAGACGCGTGCTCACCGGTCCGTCGTTGAAGTGTGAGGTGTCGGTGAAAGGTCGAAGGTTGAATGTGGGAGCGTTGAGTGTTGGACGGTTCGGGGGGATTAGGACAGGAGTGGCCGTCGAAATGCCTACTGTTCAACGTTCCGGCGCGCTAACGCCTACAGCTCGTCGAACCAGGATTTCATGCGGTTTGCGATGCGGGTCATGAGCGTCTCGCCCTGCGCGGTGCCGTTTCGGGAGGCACGCGCCTCCTCGGAGAGGGTCATGCCGCCGATGATCTCGGGCCGCATGCCGTACAGCGCGAGCCCGACGCCGGTGGAAAACTTTGGGTCGCTGACCTCCTCTACGAGCCCCCCGCTCAGACCCATCGGGCGCCCAATGCGTGCTTCCATGCCGAGCACGTCGGCGGCCAGCTCGTCGGTGCCGGGAATCAGTGCCCCACCGCCGGTCAGCACGCAGCCCACGCCCAGGTGCCGGCCGTAGCCACTGCGCTTGATCTCCATGCCCGCAATCTCCAGGATTTCCTCCATCCGGGGCTGAATGATCTGGGCGAGCGCGTCGCGGCCAATGGTTTTCTCTTGCCGGCCCCCGATGCCCGGAATTTCGATCTGCTCGTCCGGGTCGGCGCGGCCGGCGAGCGTCATGCCGAACTGGCGTTTCAGCTGCTCGGCCTGGTCGCGCATCACGCCGAGCCCCTTACGGATGTCGTCGGTCACCTTGTCGCCAGCCACCGCGATGACGGCCGTGTGGCGGATGGTGTTGTCCTCGAACACGGCGATGTCGGCGGTGCCTCCCCCCACGTCAATGAGGGCCACGCCCACCTCCTTCTCGTCCTCGTGCAGGACGCTGAAGGAGGAAGCGAGCGGTTCGAGCACGAGATCCGACACGGCAAAGCCCGATTTTTCGATGCACCGATAAATGTTCTTGGCGGCGGAGACGAGCCCGGTGATGATGTGCACGTCCCCCTCCAGGCGCACCCCGCTCATGCCCACAGGGTCGGCCACGCCGTCCTGTCCGTCCACGATAAACTCCTGGGGAATGACGTGGAGGATCTCGCGGTCGGCAGGGAGGGCCACGTGCATCGTGTCCTCGAGAAGACGCTGCACGTCGTTCTGCGTAATCTCCTCCGAGCGGATCGTCACGACGCCGCGGGTCTGAAAGCTCTGCACGTGGTCCCCGGCGATGCCGACGATGACCTCCTGCACTTCCACCCCGGCGGCGCGCTCGGCCTCCTCGATGGCCTCCCGGATGGCCGAAACGGTCCGGTCGATGTTGACGACGACCCCCCGGTTGAGGCCGTCGGACGGGGCCATGCCCACCCCGAGGACGTTGACACGATCGAGCTCGTCCTTGCCGGCGACGACGGCACACACCTTGGTCGTGCCGATGTCGACTCCTACAACGATATCGTCATTCATGGCTGGTAGAGGGGTTGAATTCGGGATAAGGACGTGCGACCGTCAGCACATCTCTTTGCACATCACGTCCTGCGGGTCACACCGCGTGGGGCACTGTGGAGGAGTGGTTAGGATCGAGAGTTAAGGCGCAGAGGTTTTTCGTCCGGGTGGCTGTTTTCGGGCAACGACTTGGTCTTCAAAGCGAAGGTCGATGTACTGAATGGAGGTCTCAGACCGGGTTGCGAGCACTTGCCGGGCGAAGGCCTGGAGCGTCTGGATTTTTCTGGGCACGTGTCCGGAGCCGAGGCGCACTGGAATCGACCCGTGATGCCTCGTGGGTGCGGTTACGAGCCGCACTGTGCTGTCGGGCTGCATAACGATCTCGGCCACGAGGTCAAAGGACTTCTCGCTGGTGAGGACACCGAGCGTCCGCCGCAGCGACGGGGGGGCGATCCGGCGAATCGGATGGTAGCGGGCGTCGAGGCCACGTACGAGCGGCACGTCGTACCCCGCGCTGTCGGGGAGAGGCATGGCGTACCCTGCGCGGTCGAGGTAGTAAGCAGGACGTCCCTGGGGGTCGACCGCAAGGGCCGCGGGCGTGCGCTCGGTTACCACGATGGTGAGGGTGCGGCGCAGCCACTGTGCCGTCACCTCGGCCCGCTTGACCCACGGGTGCCGCTCGACCCGATCGGCCACGAGCACCCGATTGATCTCGCTGATTGTGTCTCCGGTGTCGACCCGGGCGAGACGGCGCACAGTGTCGGGCGGGGCGTGCGTCGCCCCCCTTACGGCGACGTGCTCCACCGTAGCGCTCGTCCGCCACCGCCAGCCCAGTAGGCCGAGGGCAATCACACCGCCCACGAGGGCCCCAAGGCCCGCAAGGCGGAGCGCCCAACGTCCAAATGTGTGCGGCTCAATACTCATGAGTGCAGGTTCAAACCGCTGTGTAGATCGTCAGGTATGTTGCGGACCGCGTGGCGTAACGAGCTCGCGCCTGACCAGGAAGCGACATGCGCGATGCGCGCTATTCGGCCATTTCCGACTCCTTCTCTTCGAGTAGGTTGACGAAGGTTTGGCTGTACCGCCAGATGTCGCCCGCCCCCAGCATGAGGACCACGTCCCCGGTCTCGGTGACCTCCAGGAGATGATCCGGGAGGTTCGTCTTGTCGGGCACGCACCGCACGGCACGGTGCCCGAACTGCTCGGCTCGCTCGGCCAGGCGTTCGCCGGTGACGCCCTCGATCGGTTCTTCGCGCGCCCCATACACGTCGGTCAGCACGAGCACGTCGGCGTTGAAGAAAGAGCGGGCGAACTCGTCCATGAAGTTCTGGGTGCGGGAGTACAGGTGCGGCTGAAAGACGGCGACGACCCGCCGGTCCGGAAAGCCCTGGTGGGCCGCGTCAAGGGTCGCCCGGATTTCGGTTGGGTGATGGGCGTAGTCGTCGAGCACCGTGATGCCGCGGAGGTCTGCCTTCTTTTCGAAGCGGCGACGCACGCCCGTAAAGGTTGCCAGTCCCCGGCGCACCTCGTCGAAATCGATTTCGAGCTCCTGCCCCACCGCCACGGCGGCGAGCGCATTGCGCACGTTGTGCATGCCGGGCACCTGGAGCTCAAGGGTGCCGAGCCGCTCTCCACGCAGCGTCACGTCGAATTGCGTTCTCATCCGGTCGCGCTGAATGTTCTCGGCCCGCACCTCGGCCTGGCGCGTCGTGCCGTACGTGATAACCCGGCGCTCCACGTCGCCGACGATGGCCTGCACGTTCGGATCGTCGAGGCAGAGGATGGCCGCCCCGAAGAACGGGACGCTGTTGGCGTATTGCGTAAAGGCAGTCTTGATGTCGTCCAGGTCCTCGTAGACGTCGAGGTGGTCCTCTTCGATGCTCGTGATGACGGCCAGCGATGGGGTGAGGCGCAGGAACGTACGGTCGTACTCGTCCGCCTCGATCACGATAATATCCCCCTCCCCCGTGATCGCATTCGATCCGAAGGCCGTTACCTTCCCCCCCACAATGACGGTGGGGTCGAAGCCGCCCTCGGCCACCACAAGTCCCGCCATCGAGGTCGTAGTCGTCTTGCCGTGGGTCCCGGCCACCCCAACCCCGAATTTCATCCGAATGAGCTCACCCAGCATCTCGGCCCGCGGAATGAGGGAGATGCGGCGGCGCTCGGCCTCCAGTGTTTCCGGGTTCTCCTCGGGGTCGATGGCGCTGGAGTAGACCACCACGTCGGCCTCGCCCACCTGCTCGGCGGCGTGGCCCTCGTAGATGGTGGCCCCCTCCGCCGCGAGCCGCTCGGTCACCTCGCCGGTCTCCAGGTCCGAGCCGGTCACGGTGTAGCCGCGGTTAAGGAGCACCTCGGCGATGGAGCTCATGCCGATCCCGCCAATGCCCACCATGTGGACCTGGCGGATGCGGCCCAGGGCCGGTTGTGTGCGTCGCTCAGTCATGACTTCCAGAACGCGAAATTGGTCATCTCAGTGTTGTCTGGTCGGCCGGCCGTCACGGGGCCTCCGGGGACGTCTCGTCGGCCGGCGGACCGGTCTTCCAGTAGTGATCGGCCAGACGGAGCACGTCGCGGGCAATGGTCGTCGCGGCCTCCGGACGGGCCCGCTGCCGCGCGGCGTCGGTCATCTGGTCGAGCGTGTCGGGGTCGTGAATGAGGTCGTGGACGACATCAACGAGCCGTTCCTCGAGTTCGGACTCGGGGAGCAGCATGGCGGCCCCAGCCTGTTCCAGGCTCTCGGCGTTCTTCGTCTGATGGTCGGCCACCACATTCGGCGAGGGCACGAGCACGGCGGGGGTTCCCGTCGCCAACAGCTCACTGCAGGTGAGAGCGCCAGCCCGGCACACGGCAAGATCGGCGGCGGCGTAGGCGTAGTCCATCCGGTCGATGTACTCGACGAGCCGGAGCCGGGGATGCTCCTCAATCTGCTCGGCGAGGGTTTTGTAGTAGCGCTCCCCGGTCTGCCACACCACGTGCCCGTCCCCCTCACCCAGGAGCGCCTCCAGACTGTGCTCCACCGCTCCGTTGATCGCAGCACTTCCCATCGATCCGCCCATCACCAGCAGCACGCGGCCGTCGGGGGGGAGGTCGAACGCGGCCCGTGCCTCGTCCGGATCTACCCCACGCAGGGACGCGCGCGTAGGATTCCCGCTCACGACCGCCCGGTCGGTCGGCACCCACTCCTTCGCCTCGGGAAAGGCAAGGTGGACCCGCTCGGCGAGGTACGACAGCAGCCGGTTCGTAAGTCCGGGGTAGGCATTTTGCTCCTGAACCAGGAGCGGTCGTCCGCGAAGCCACGCCGCCGACAGCACAGGCCCGGCCACGTAGCCGCCCGTGCCCACGGCCACGTCAGGCTTGATGGCCCCTACCAGGCGCCAGCTCTGCATGAGTCCCTGCATCGCTCGAACCGGCACCATGAGATTCGACATCGTGGCCCGCCGCTGGATGCCCTGCGCGGAGACGGGGTGGAGGGCGTAGCCTGCTTCCGGAACCGCTCGCGCTTCGAGCCGATCCTGCGTGCCCGCGAACACGATCCGGGCCTCCGGGCGGAGCGCCCGTATGGCGTCGGCAATGGCGATGGCCGGGTACACGTGTCCCCCGGTGCCTCCGCCAACCATCAGAATGTGGGGCGTGCGTGCATTCATGAGCAGCAGAACCCGCGCAAAAAGATGTAGCGTTTG
>NZ_JBDGQQ010000044.1:0-46316 GCF_042218895.1 Salinibacter sp.
CCTCCGCGATGTCGGCAATGCCCTCCGTCCACGCAGTCGCCTGCGTCTCCTCCTCCGCCAGTTCCTCCTGTATCGACCTCCGTTCCTCCACGATTTCCGTCCGACGTTCGTCGACCGCCTCGCGCAGGTGATCGCTAATGTCATCGGTGTCCTCGAATAGATCGTCGATGGTCCTGCGGACCTCCTCGTCGGTTCGCGTCTGGGGACTCGGGTCCGCATCGATTAGTCGCTGGACCTGCTCCTCCGACAGCGTTCCCTCGCGGTAGACGGGCAGTCCGACCGGTACAAGTTCCTCAAGAATCGAGGACGGGGACCCGTCCCCACTTGCGACCGCGTAGCGGGCCAACAGGTGGAAGACGACCGTCACCTCGGGGGCGTCGTCGGTGACGAAATAACTGGTCCGGCCGTAGTGCTCCTTCACCTCCCGGAACGTGTCCTGCTTTACGACCTCCACGAGACGGCGAACGAGCGGGTGGCCCAGGTCCAGGACCGTCACGTCTGGATCGTCAAGCCCGTAGGCAGGGTCGAAGGTGGCCCGCTCGATGACCTGGTCCACTTCGGCGGTGCGAAGCTCCGGGGCCGTCAATGCGACGCGGAAGGTATCGTCGTCATTCTCCTCGATCCGGCAGTCAAACCGGCTCAGACCGCTCCGCACGAACTGCTCGATCTGCTCGGGCGAGCCAATCGTGCGCTTCGTCTCCTCCAGTCGCTCTTCGATGTCCGGGAGATGGATGTGCGTCTGTCCGTAGAAGCTGTCTCCTCGGATTCGGTCGAGCGTGTCCGTCGAGAAGGGATCGTCCAGCTCCTCCGGGACATCGCCGTTTGACGACGGCTCCTCCTTTCCGGCCTCGAACAGGGTGAGCTGCTGGGGACCAATCTGGATGTCGTGCTGGGTGAGGAGCTGCATGATGTCGGTCTCCTCCCCGAAGTACGGGGGCGAGAATCCGTACTGCTTCCGGATCTCCGCGGCCTTGCGGACGAGCACCTTCATGATGCTGGCATCCAGCGTCTCGTCCATGACCAGCGTCCGGATGTAGACCGTGTCCTTTTGCTGTCCGAACCGATCTACACGGCCGTTCCGCTGCTCCAAACGATTCGGGTTCCAGGGCAGCTCGTAGTGGACAACTTGCGAGGCGGCGTGCTGGAGATTGATGCCCTCCGAAATCGCATCGGTCGCCACCAGCACGGCTTTGTCCGATCGGTCGAAGTCCTGAAAGACCTCGCGCCGCTTGCCCTCCGAGAGGCTCCCGTGAATCGTAAAGACATCCGTGTCCGCAAACCGGTTGGAGTCCCCGATCTGCTCGGCGAGGTACTCCAGGGTATCGACGTACCGGGTAAAGACGATCACCTTGTCCTCCTCCCGAAATCGCTGTGGAAGAACGACCTCCAGGAGTTTCGAGAGCTTGTTGTCCCGCGACGGGGTTACCGTGTCGGCCTGCTCGATTGCTTCCTCCAGCACCTCGATCTCCTTCTCAATCGCGGCCACGTCCCCAAACACGGACCGTTCGGTCCGCTCGGCGGCTTCTTCGTCGTCGAGCCGCTCCCCAGTGTCCTCGTCGAAGACCGTCGCCTTCGCCTCGTCCTCCGAGACCGACACGTCGGCTCCCAGCTCTTCCTGGAGGCGCTGTCGGAGGCTCTCCTTCCGGTTGCGGAGAGACTGGCGGAGAGCCTCCGGCGAACTTAAGGCCCGCTTATGGAGATGCAGCACGGTCCAGTTGGCCAGGTTCCTCGCGCGGCCTCCTCCTCGCCGAGCGCTTTCGAGAACCTGTTGCCCGTAGTCCTCGACGGCCTCGATTGCTTTTCGCTCGTACGAGGTCGGGGGGATGATTACCTCGTCCTGGTCGCGGTCCGGGAAGGGGTTTCGGTCCGCATCGACCCCGAACCACTCCTGCACGTCCTGCCGTCGCCGCTGGCAGACGTGCCGCTGGGCCAGGTCCCGCCGGATCGTCGGGTCGTGCGAGGGGCCGTCCACGAGCCGGTCGTCCAGCAGGCGCAGGAGGCTCGCAAACGCGTCGGTGTAGCCGTTGTGGGGCGTCGCCGTGAGGAGCAGTAGGTGCTGAATGCGTTCGCTTGAGGCGACGGCCTGAGCAAACTTCCACCGCTCCGTCGTTTGCGATTGGTTCGGCCCCGTCTCGTGGGGCTTGGCGGCGAGATGCGCCTCGTCGAAGAGCGCCACGTCCCACTGCTGCTCCAGGATCTGATTCTTGACGCGCGGCTGCTTGGCGTAGTCGATCGACGTGATGAGCACCGGAAACTGCTCCCACGGGCTTGCCCCGGCGGGCAGCTCCCGCTCCATCTCGCGGCGGTGCCGCGTCGAGATGATGCGGGCGGGCAGGTGGAAAAAGTAGTCGAGCGCCTCTCGCCACTGCTCTCGGAGCGAGGCGGGCACGACCACCAGGATCCGCGACGCCAACTGCCGGGCCATCAGCTCCGTGATGATGAGCCCCGCCTCGATGGTTTTTCCGAGGCCTACGTCGTCGGCGATGAGCATGCGCACCCGCTTCCGCATCTCCAGCGCCATGACCACCGGTACGAGTTGGAAGTTCTTCGGGATGACCCGGCTCCGCTGTAGGCTCAGGAGCGGGGCCGTGCCGTGCAGCATACTGAGCCGGTGGGCCCGGAGGAGAAGGTCCTGGGCTTGCGGCGTCCCGATGGTTTCTTGCGAGGGCCAGTCGAGCTTGCCCCGGCGTATCTCCTCCTCCATCGGTAGGTAGAACCGCTGCTGCCCGTCTCCTCCACTGTCGATAGGCGTCGCGGTGAGGACATCCCCATCCTGCTGATCCACTCGCCAGAGGCGATCACGGGCGGAAATAACGGTTCCTGGAGAGAAAGTTTGCTCGGACATAATAGTCCCCTTTGAGAGGTTTCGCAGTGCGCTGAGACGAGCTGAGGCCCGGATCGACGTGTTCAGATCGCATCCCTTCCATGCGATTTGAAGGGCCAGTAACGTAGCAAAGAAGTGGTGCTATGGCAATGACATCGCTACGAGGACGCATGGCCTTCCGGGTACACATAAAGTTGGGCTGATCCGCCGGTATAAGAGTACGCCGTCCACGGCTACTCACGCACTTCCCGGGCCTTCCACGTCCGGACCAGAAATGTTGCCATACTCCCGGCGAGATTTACGGTCAGTTCCGCGTGTCGAGGCTGAGCCCGGTATCTTTTCTCGCTTCCGTGTGCATCCCCCTCCACGTTGCGAATCGCACCGAGTCCCTGAACGACGGACTGACAGTTCCCGAGGATCTGACCGAATAGGGGCTCCGAGTATTGCCCTGGTGCGAGATTTAGCTCTTCGGCGACATGGTGGTACAAATTCGGCAGATCATCTTTCTCGTCGTACTCGACACCCAACTCTTCCAGAATCCGCTTGCAGACGGACTCGATGAGGGTTCGGGACGCCGTGATTGCTCCCTCCGGATCATTCTTTCGACGTTCAAGGGCTTTCTGCCAAACGCGCTGGACGTGGTTCGAGTCGAGCGTGTCGAGGACGGCTTCCACCTCCGGGTCCGACGGGCTTCCCCCCTCTTCGAGTGCGTCGAGGAGCGGTGAGAACTCGCGCCAAAGAAATTGACGGCGCTTCTTGTAGGTGCCGAACTCGTTCTTGATGAACGACCAGAAGTGTTGGAGCGTCCGACAGCGCTCGACGAAGTCCGGAAGCTGCTCCCGGGCACGAGGGTCCTCCCGAAGATGCCGTCTCAGGGCTCGATACTCATCGTCTTCGTGAGCGCCCCCAGTGGCCCGACCGACAAGCAATTCTTGCAGCCGCTCGGCTTTTCGGAAAAGCTCGTCTGACACGGCCTATCAAATGACTCGGACACTGATTACGAAGGTTCTATCCTCCATCAGGACCCAAAGGTCTCCTCCATGGCCTGCCCCATAAACTCCGGATGCGCGTGCATATACTTTTCTGTTACCGAAGAACTCGAATGGCCGAGTATCTCCTGTATAATCCGCTGCGGGACCCCTTGCATTGCAAGCCATGTTCCGGCAGTGTCTCGGAGGGAGTGGAGGCTGAGGCGCTCCTTGTCGTCGAGATCAGCCTTTCGAATGAAGAACTTGAATCTTTGAGTGAGGGTATTGGGCTCGATGGCTTCGTCGTTGCGGTTCGTCAAGACGTACGTCGTCCTTTCCCTCTTCCCTTCATCAACACGGCGATTCAGAACCTCCTCGGCATCACCCCGGATTGGAACTGCTTTCTCATGTCCGGACTTCGAGGTGAACTCCTGACCCTCCTCATCTCCCTCACGGTTCCGGACAAATAACATACGTGACTCCAAGTCAACGTCTGACCACCGCAGATTGAATAGTTCACCGCGGCGAAGACCGGTGGATACCGCTATTCGAATCGCATCCTTAATCCACTGCACGTCCGGAGAGCGACCCACAGCGTCTTCTGTATTTTCGGCGTGCTCATCAATCGTACTCAGGAGTGTATCCACCTGACTGGGAGTCAAATACTCCGGCTTTTTCTCCTGCTTCTTCGGCTGGTCAATCCCGCCGAGTGGAGACTCGTCGATATGGTCCTGCTCTTCGGCCCAGTTGAAGAATAGTCGCAAGTGCCGGTATCGCTTCCGCTTCGTAGCTCTGGATGTGTCCGCCTGAAACAGGTAGGGCCGCAGATGCTCCTCCATCACATCCTGCAACATCAAGCCTGGTGTGGTCTCCTCCACCCACGCCTCCAGTTGCTGCTCGTACGTATCGTGAGTATTGTCTCGAACAGTCCCCTGCTTATCGTCGAGAAATTCCTCGACCGCTTCTGCTACGTTGAGGTTCTCAGAAGGTGCACCGTCCTTCCAGGGGTCATACTCGCCATTCTCCCACTTTTCCTCCAATCTGTTGGTCTCCTTTCGGGCGGCGCTTTTTCGAGTTATTCGGAGAGAAAACTCCTTCCGTTTGGGCGAGCGGTCGGGATCGTAGAATCGGATGGAGTAATACTTTTCTCCGTCCTTTTTGCGAAACGTGGCCATGGTGACAGGTCAGGTCTCTGGAGAGTCGGAGCGGTATTCTGAATGCGCACGTCCCCCGGTCTCCTGCACAGTGTAGTCTTCGTATTTCTCGTCTTTGACGACGAAGCGGTGGCGTCCCATTTGCACTTCATTGAGGTCCCCTCTGTCCAATGCATTGTAAATAGCCTGTGCTGTGCACCCCTTCTCACGGGCTGCCTTCGTTGCGAGGAGGACATTTGGTTCAGCGGACATAGACGGTGGCGAATTTTTTCGTCACAACGAGATTGGATTATAACGAGTCTATTGGATTAATTCAAGACAGTTCGACTCACTCCTTCATTTTCCCCTACCTCAGTGATGCCGGAATCCCAACTGCCAGAATCTCAACATGAGAAGTTGAAGACACGCCTCTTTCACTACGCACGCTCGATGGTTCAGATCAGGCTCCCTCGCCTATCGGTCGAAAGTCCCGACGAGAATGGGGAACGCACTGCACAACCTGAAGAAACAGAGGAAAACGTGTCAGTGGATTTCCAACTGCATACCCTGAACCACGTGAGGAGAGAATGGAAAAAACTCCGATCTTACGTCTTGGGTGACGATAAGAAAGAAACAAATATGGTCGGCCCCAGCGATGTGAATATGGAGGCAGTCTCGTACCTGGAATCGATGGTCGAAACGTTAAACAGACGGGACGAGGAGCTAAGGAAAAAGCAATCCCGGATTCGTAACGACAAGAAGTCATGGAATCAGAGTCTTGACGATGCCGACGACGGTCCGCACGACCGGGAGACTCTTCGCGAAACGATCAGCGCGCTGGAAGACCGTCTCCGGGAAATCGATGAAAAGCTCTCCCTCATTCGGTTCCGACACTCATTGGCGGAAGCAATGCTGACCCAAATTTTTGTGGTCGATACCGTCCAGACATGGGAGGAGTTTTATCCACGTGGACTCAGAGAAGACGTATCAGATTTGAGTATACATGGGAAGAGGGCCATCGCGATAGGCATTATGGTTGATACAGTAAAAGGAAAAACAGGATATCATATCAAAGAATTTGACACGTATAAAGAGTGCTTTAAAGAGATTATACCATATAAATACCCTCTTGACAAAGGGTATATGACAACGAGAGGCTCGTTAGACCAATTGGGCATTTGGGAGGCGGAAACAGAAGGAGAAGAAGCCGAAAATCTGCAAAAAATACTTCTTAACTGTGTGCATTTTATGCGAGAACGAGATTGGAGGCCCGAAAACGCTGACTACTTTGCCAAGCATGCACTGGAGAATTTAGGTCGGAGAGATTAAGTCGCTTCAAGTCTCAAAGTCTTGCATCGCGCAGGTCGGCGAAACACCTTGCGGGTGCTACTTGACGCTGCACCCTTTCTCAATGTCCTGCAATGAGGATGAGAGATCAGCAGTCCGAGGCCGCAAACGATCAGATAGAGTTGCCGGACGGGCTTCCTCCGGCATGGACTCTGTTGCTCGCCTGGCTTGCGCTCACGCTTATTCAGGCGTTCAGAGAGGAGAACAAGAAGCTACTGGAGGAGCACCGGAAGATGGAGGCGCTCCTGTCGATTGAAGAGGTGGCCGACATCCTCGGAGTCTCCAAGCGGACGGTCGAAGACATAGTCGCCGCCGAGAGACTGAAACCAATCTGGGTAAAGGGGCAGAGAAGATTCCATCCGGACACCGTGGATGCTTATCAGCGCAGTCAAGCGCGGAAAGATAGGTAGTCTCCTCTAAATGGTCTGCCCCTAACAAGAATGCCCCGGTGCCGTGTACGGCGACACCAGGGCGAGAGCAAGTGTCGGCAAACACTTACCACGATGGGGAATCCACCCCCGGTCCGGACGGTTCCGGAGACGGGGATGAGGATCCCTCTCATGTCCATTCTGTCTTTTCTTCCGGCTCGTCCGAAGCTCGGGAGGAGTGCACCTGCGGCTTCTGCGGCGGTGTCGAGGTCGAATACAGCGAAATCGACACGCACAGCGGCGAGGTCGAGGACCGCTCGTTCAAGAAGGCCAGTCAGAAGGAGCGGTGCCCCCGGTGTGGCGGCTATAACCTCAATTGGCGCCAACGCTTCATCGCCCACTGCGCCTCCGTCGGGAAGCGTTTAGGCCGAAAACGTCGCGTTTTCTTCGTCTCGTTCGTCCTAATTCGGTCCGCCGCGGAGGAGGCAGGGCTCGACACCGATGAGAGCTACGAGGTCCTCAAAAACCTCTGGGACAGGGCGCGGCGCGGCATGAGGCGCCGCGCTGAAGAGGTGGACTACAGCGGAGTGCTGGCGACCCGTCCCTCCGACGACCGCTACCATGGACACGTGCTCGTCTATACCTCGCTCACCCGCTACGAATTGATGCGGGCCTTCCACGTTCGCGGGCTCGACACCTATATCGAGCCTTCTGACAACACCGCGGCGACAAAGGGGAACGACGGTAGAAGCCCAGATGACGAGGGCAGTTCCGGCGCCAACGACCGCGACGACTGGGACGCGAGAGCACGCTTCGGCATGCCGAAGGACGAGGGGATGGATGCCGAGGGCTTCGCGGCGAAAAGGGGGGCATACATTTGGGAGAACGCGGCAGCCTCAAAACATTCTCGGTATACCTCTTCCCGAGGCAATGGCGCGGGCTATAACAGCAAGGAGGCGCGGCGACGGCGACGCGAAGCAGTGAATGGGCAGAGCGACGGAAACGGAGACAGTAAATCTGACCGCGACGGCGACCCAGCCCCAAGCGACCCCAGCCCCAGTCCTAATAGCAACGGGCGTGGCAGCAACGGTAACGGCGAGCAGGATCCGGGCGGTTCTGAGGGTCGCAACCGCGGCCCGAATCGCGGCAATCGTCGGAGCAGAGCCCCGCCGGTCGACTGCGGGGAAGGGCATTTTCCGGACCTGGACGCAGCGTTGGCCGCCGCGAAGGCCGCTTTCACCCGGCGCGTTGGGACAACCGTGCCCGTGGTGGACGAGGGCAGCGCAAAACTTCTCAAGGTATACCGCGATGGGGATCGACTGATGTGCGTCGTGGTGAAGCACGGGCAATCCACGACTACGAAGGTGCCATGGGGACAGTTGGGCGTAATTAATCCGCCGACGATCCGTAGTGGATCAGGCGGAACGAGTGGTAGGAGCAATCACGGGAACGATGATAAGGGCAGATCAGACCGCGACGGGGACGGAGAAAATTCCGATTCAGAGTCGAGCAACGGCAGTACGCCGCCTGATCCTGGAAAGGGTGGAAGCGGCGGTAACGGGGACGATCCGGACGGTAACTCCGCCGACACGGATGGTGCCGACCCGGCCGATCCAGACGGAGACGGTCCCGATGAGGACAGTCCCGACGACGATCCAGACGAGGATTCCGCCGACACAGACGGTCCGGACGGGGACGATGGGAACGGAGAAAACGGTTCGTCGGGCGACGATGGAGACAGTGGTGGAAACAACGCTGACGGGAGCAAAGACGACGGTTCGGCCACGGACGACGACCCGAGCGAGCGGTTCGAGCAGGCAGCTGACAAATCCGTCGTGCAGACCGAGCTTCCCAGTCGAAAGCGATTAAAAACAGTTTTCGACTACCAAACCGGAAATGCGAAAGCCTCAATACTCCCCCCTCGGCATTCCCCTTCGGCCTGATGCCATGCTCGAAAACACAACACACTACCCTCGACGCTCACAGTCAGATATTTACAGACATGTCAAATCAAAAAGTAACCGACATACTCGACTACTGCGGATGTGACGAAGTCTGCATTCATGACCAGAGATGGTCGGTGTCCAAGGCGGACTGGATCTTCAGCACGAGGACCGAGACATACACGTGCGATCGTGATGAGTCTCTCCGAATATGCCCGAATGACCCCAAAACCGGCAAAGAGATGGGTCGGATTCTTTCGGGACGCCTCGGAGGCCGACCAGGCTCCGAAGGTGGAGCAGACGGAGTAAGCCTTAAGCACCCGACAGTTCGAAGAGTCTCCGATTCCTGGTGACAATAGCCTAACCGACCATTCAGGATTTACCTCACACAATCTCTCTAAGCCAAGCCAGATGAAAGTCATGCGCATTCCCAGCTTTGACAGAGGAAAAGATTCGAAGCAACAGAATCTCTTCGATACGTCGAAAACTCCTCGGCTCAATGGCCAAGCGGGGCAAGGAGGCCTCAATGCTCCAATCCGTGCAGTGGGCCTTCCAGTGACGTTTCTGGAGAGAATCGATTGGTCCAATGAGCTTGATGGTCAAATGGAGCACCTCCTGCTCTCTCGGGCCGCTTTCATCAACCGGAAGACACGGGTCTACGACGGGTACGCTAAGGCTCACCAAGCAGGGAAACCTCCATCTGGACACGCGGAGTCCGGTAGCGAAACGAACAGCGGGGAACAGAGCGGCCGGAGCGTCACAGCCATTCGGGGGTTGGCGATAGACATCTGGCGCCGTATCTTCAAGAAAGCTGTGCCAAAAGAACGGCTCGGTGATGATGAGGGGTTTGCCGGTCTCCACAATCGGGTGAAGAGGATAATCCGCCAGTCCAGCCACATTGTAGCCAAGAATCCTACGGTCCACGACCCAGCCGCCGACTACCAGGTAGACCCCATGCAGGATTTTCGAGGACGGCGCCTGCCTCTCTCGAAGGAACTGGAGATTGCAGCTCGGGGGCGCCTCGCACCTTACCCGCCTCTTTTCATTCAGTGTACCGGCCCAAGGCCTTGTGACCCGCGAGACATCTGGACGAACTTTGAATGGCGGGTCGCCAGGGGGGAAAACCTGCATCGGAGCTTCACCCAAGCAATTACGGATCCTCAGGGTGACGACAACCGCCGTCCGACCAGTAAGCGCCGCTTCGAAGATCAGAGTGAAATCCGGAGGCCCAATGGTCCCAAGCAGAAAAGCATCGGTCGCTGGCGGCCCGGGGAGGTCATGCGCACCGACCGCCCGAGCTGCGCAGTTCGAGTCCCTTGGCTCATCGCCGATTTCAATCCGAGGCTTGAGAAGGATCTCCGCTGGTGCGCGCGGCAAGCCCGGGGGCTGATTTCTTTCCTTAGAGATGTAGACATTGACCCCTCCGATATAGTCGTCGTCCGCTCGGGCAACGGCTCCATCCAGATCCGTATTCCGGACGGGGTAGTAGGAAGCCCCATTTACCAAAACTCCCGTGCTGCCGCGTATGTCATCAAGGGCTTTTTCGACGACATTTGCTCGACAGATCAGGTCGTTCGGAAGGCAATCGATGACCGGCTTTTCCACCCGGGTCGTCTCGCTCCTGTTATCGGATCGACCGACCCCGAGTCGGGACGACGGGTCGTCGGCACCGACGGTCGAACGTTTCGGGAAAGCCCCGACGAGTTTCTTCGGGCATCCTCTGGACAGGACTTCAAGTACACCAGGCCGGAAGACTGTCCCGCTCCTCGGCAAGCAGAGTTCCTGTGGTTTCCATTCTTGCACCTTGGCCAAAATCGGCGAAATCCAGAACACAGGCATGCCGGAGGCGCCCGGGATGGAGAAGATATCGGCTTCCTCATCCGACAGAGCCACTCCCCTTTCGGCGATGATCCAGCCAGTGGTTCTGTTCGTTCTCGCGTGTTGAACGGCCTGGCCAATGGCGTAGCCCAGGGGGAGAAATGGGGAACCCTCATTGACCCGACGTACACTGGTCAAAAACGGGCCGCACTCTTCGTCGCCAATGACCGGTTGCAGGCACGAGAAAATCCCACGCAGGCGTGGCATGACGTAAAAGGATGGAATCAGCTCAACAGCCCGCCGCTGCCGGAGGATCAACTGAGATCCATATTTGTGGAGGTAAAGAGGTCCATGTTTGAAAGACTGCTAACCACCTGGTCTTGATCGTGAAAGCTCAGGCACGGGCGTGCGGCCTGCATCACGGGCGGTCTTGCTGGTCCGATGAGTTTCCTCCGACCCTGACCGAGGCAACATGGAGCAAGCTTGATTCAACGCGCCGAAAAACCCGTCGAGATCTGCTGTTTTCACGCGGCTTGACCATGATCTTGGAAAGATGTGCAAGGGGAGCGCTCAGGGACCCGCATGCGGTCCCCCTCTCAACCATCCCCTTGCGCCATTCTTCCGAACGTTGACTCATCGTTTCCCGTGAACTTGAGTCAACGGGCGAAGAGGGACCAGCCTGGCGGGTGAGATGTTGGGCTTGGGTTGCTGCCTTCGTCCCTGTCAGGCGCGCCAGAAGCCGTTTCTATGAACCTTGCGGCCCGGGGCGGGCAAGCCCGGGACCATCCCCCATCTTCCGGCGATTTAACCAGCGCGCGAAGACAGAAACCCGAGCGCCAGCTCTCCCTTGCGCAGGAGCGGTGGCCGGGCCGCGCTCGATGCTCTTCAAATAGCGCCCCTCTCGAATCCCAAAACCGGCCTCCCCATGCCCAACCGCAGCGCAAGCCAGAACGGCCGCCCCACCGAGGACAATCTCCCAAGCACAGACGACCTCCTCACGCAACGGGAGTACGCCTCCAAGATCGATGTCACCCCCAGCTATGTAAGCAAACGGACCAAGAATGGGAGGCTCATCGACGGAACCTGGTCCCCCTCACGAGACGCCGTGGTCGACGAGGAGGGAAACCTCCTCGGCTACACCGACCCAACTCCGCGGCCCGGCTCAGAGAGAGGGGCCTCCCCGGAGAGTGCCCAGAAGGCCGCCGGTGTCTCCGCGGAAGGAGGAGAAACCCGATACGGAATGGGGAATCGCGAAAACGGCCGACCGAGGGAGAACCCTTCCGGACAAAACCCCTCGACGGGCCAGTCCGAGAGTAGTGGCCAGTCCCGAGAAGGCAGCGGGCTCGACGAAGCCCTCGGAAAGGCAGGAGAGACTGCCGGGCGTCAGGTCGCAAGGAGCCCAGGAGCACTTCGAGGGTTGGTGCGTCTGGGAGGAGCGGCCGTAGGAGCTATCCTTGCAGCAAAGCTCATCGGGCGCCAGGCGGGTCCAGTTCTCCTTGGCACTGTCATCGGGTTCGGTGTCATGGAGTATGCCATCCGCGCGGAGGATACTCGCCCCCGGAAACCCACCCTCAAAATCCGACCGAAGGGACTCAGGCGTCCGTCCAGTTACAGCTTGCCGCCGGGTATGAGCCAGAGCGGTCTCCAGAACCAGATTCGCAGTCAGCCCATGGTCGAGACAGAAAGGCTCGCGAGTGCAAGGCCGGGTGGGAAGCAGGGAGCGGCCTCTCGATAAGACGGACCGTTGAGGCGAGCTTCCAGTGGTAACGGTGTGATAAAGGCGATCAAGAATGCAAGTTGGGATGTGGAGGGTTCTTTAGCGGGGAGAGTTCAGTTGAACCCCTGCGACATTTTCGCGTCTCCTTTATCGAACTGCTTACTTCAAAAAAATCCAAAATTATGTTAGACCCCCTTGAGCAGTGGATTTGCGACACCTGTGGCGAGGTGATTGATGGCAAAGAGAATGGGTACACCATCTGGAAGCAAGATGATGACAGAAGACTTCATAGTTTCAAGATTGTCCACCATCCGGATTGTCTCCAAGATGATCACCTTCTGTCCACGTCGCTGGCCCGCATGACAGGCATGCTGGGTATGACGAAGCTTCTCTCATATCTCAGCCTCGGTCCGTATCACAACGGGGAGGGTGGGGAACGGAAGCCCAGAGACTTTGACGAGTTCGTAGATTTCTTTCGTCGCCTACAAGTCCCGTACTACGAAGAAGCGCGTTTGTACTACGATCAGGAAGAGGCTTTGCATATGATGGGTGGGGCAAACGAGTACGCCCCTTATCTCCCCAGGAAGATGCGCCGCCTAATTGAGAAGGTAGGCTCGGAATACTGAGTCATCAATGGGTCGAATGGGCAATAGACATCGGGGTGACCGCCTGTGCCTGCCGGTTCGAAGATAGAACGCCCGAGACAGCCCAGATTGCCTGCATGGGACACCGCCCCCGAAGTGGTCGACAGCACGGACGTGGATGTGACCATCCAACACCGGACATGACCTCGCGGAGTAACATGGGCATGGAGATCACCGTCGAATCCTCCCTTCGCTCAACGGAGAAAAGACCACTCAATCGGCTAATATACCTGCCTAAGTATAAGATCTGGCAGAACGCGAATTACACACCTTCAGAGCCTTGACTCGGTTGCGCCCGGCAGGTTATTTACCGGCCCTTATGATTGGGGCGATTTTGGCATTAAAGGTGCCCCGTCCTTCCGCACGCAGAAGTTCACCGTGACGGTCCGATCCTCGTATTCGTACACAACCCGCTTTACCGCTTCCTCCCTGGCGTGCTTCGAAATCGCCTCGTCAAGCTCCCAGATTCCCTCCTCGAAGAAGGCCTCAATATCTTCATCGGTGGGGTTGGTAAGAACGACTTCCACCTCCACCGGTCGACTGTTAATCCTGACGACAGGATTGAATTTGAAGAGGTACTCTTCCGTCTCCTCGGCTTTTCGGTCCATCAATTCCTTGACCTTTGACTTCAAAGCGCCGTAGGCGTCGGCACCAACCTTTGCCAGAAATCCGGCGGCGATGCTTCCTGCGACGAACTTCCCGGCAATAGTCAGGACTGATAGTACTTCGTAAGCCTTTTTCCCTTCCCTCTGAGACTCTGCCCCAAGAAGGTCTGCGATCTCATTGATCGTCTCCTGGTCCTGTTCGGTGCGGTACGTGCGGTCGTAGACGACACAGGGACTGTCATCGCCCCATTGTCTAATTGGAATCTCCCGATCGAGGAAAGGTACCCTGTCCCCTTCCTCAAATTGCTCCATCACGCCAACAAGCTCGTACTCGCCGTCTTCTCTTTCTCGCAGTTCGGCGTCGACAATCCTTCCCTGAGGAGGCACACGAGGATCGTGCTCTACTCCCATCGGGACTACTTTCGATTCGATCCTTTCGGCCATTCCCTGTAAAGCACTCCGGGCAAACTTCTCACCGTGCCTGTCGACATGCGTGGTAGCGAGTACAGCCTGGATCTCTTTCATAACCTACTCAAGGGTAGCTCACAGGGTATCGAGACTTCTATCGGCTCTCAGCGGGCCTACTTTCGCGGAATAGGGAGTTAAAGCCCCAGGTGCGCACTCGACGTGTTCTCCAAAAGCCTCTGAGGCCGCACGTACTCCCGAAACGCCCGGTCGCTCTCGTGCCGACTCTGCGCCTGGATCGCCGCGTCGGGCGCGCCTTCCATCGACGCCTGAGTGATGTGCCCGGCTCGGAGGGAGTGCCCGGTGTAATCATCGGCCTGAGGGAGTCCAGCGGCCTCGGCTGCTCGTTTTACGGCATTGCCGACGGTGCGACCCGTGATTGCATCGCGCGAAATGAACCCCGATCGGGGCACGCCCCGAAAGATCGGCCCGTCGTCGATCGACGCGACGGATGCCCATCGCCTCAGCGCCTTGACGGGACAGTAGCCCGAGTCCTCGATCCGTCGGATGGCCACAAGCTGCCCTTCCCCTTCCTGGTCGGTCTTGCTCTCAGGCACTGTGACGAGAAGCCCACTGGGGCGAGACTCGATGTGCTCCACGCGGAGCGCCGCAAGCTCGGACCGCCGAAACGCCCCTGCAAATCCCGTCAGGATCAGCGCCCGATCCCGCTTACCCCTAAGCCAGGCCGCCTCTGCCTCCGTCCCGTTCGGCGGGCTTGCGTCTCCCGGCAGCGTGTCGACCATCTCTTTGACGTGCTCAGTTAGAAGCGGTGGAGCCTGCTCCGGCGTCCGGTTGCTCTCCCGGCGGATGCCGCGCATAACGTTTTGGACCCCCTTCGAACGAGTTGGGCTTATGAGCCCGCGCTCGTCATGGGCATGCTGAATGGCGGCCACGCGCTGAGACAAGGTTGAGGTCGCCAGGTCCTCGGCCCTGTCCGACAGGTAGAGAGCGACGGCCTGCTCGCTCGCCGGGGCCGCCTCCAGGCCGTGCGATTCGCAAAACGCAAGGAAGTCCTCCCAGCCTCGCTGGTAGGCCTTGCGAGTGTTCTCACTCAGAGCAGACTCGTGGTACTCGACGGCTTTTCCCGCGAGGTCTTTCAATTCAGGACTGAGCGCTCCACCCTCCTCCCCACCGGCATTCTCGTCTTCGGGAGCAAGAGTGGTCGGTACAGAGGGCCCGTCTTGGGCAGATTCAGGGGACATGTGTAATCACTGTTCGTTTCGCATAAGGGAACTTATCGGAAACGTAGATTCCAGCTTCAAAATGGTTGCTGAGGAGGCGGATTGCAACCATGTTAGTCTGACCATAGCCTGGTTTCGGCGGGATGTTCGAAGTGGTCAGCACCAGGAAACAGCAGCGACTTGAGGTCCCTTCCAAAATCGGAGAGGTGCATGCCCGTGCCCACGACGTTTCCGGACGGACCCTGATCCGGCTTTAACACTTGGCCTACGCGATGCGGAGTGGGCAGATCGAGAGCTACAACGAGGAGGTCACAGGCGTGGTGCGCTCCGTCTCTTCTTCCCATTGAAAGATTGTCCGCGGTCTCTACGTCGGTCTTTCGCTGTTTACTTCGGTGTCCCGTGTCCCAACCTCCGCGCATTGAGGTACACGTACATCGATGGCGATGCGGAGGGTGCGGCGGGTGCCTTGTGGTCTTTGTCATTCTCCTATTGGTCCTGGCCCTCTTCGCATAAGGGCCCTCTTTTTCGTCGTGGCTCGCCTCTGGCGAAACGTCTGGTAAAAGTGACTGCTCACCCGTACGATGGGGAAAAACGAACCTTTTCTCCCCAAATGCCACTACCGGACGACTTGCACGCCTCTTTCCTCCGATCCCAGCAGTGACCACACTCGTGCCTGAGCGACCCGACGTAGAGCGGCTCCGACGGCTCACTCGGTTTATCCCGAAGTTTCGGACGTATAGCGAGACAGAAAAGGAGTTCGGGGAAGTCTCAATGGACGGCGGGTTGCACGCGCAGTACCCCTACCTTCTCCATTCCTTTCTTGAGCAGTTAGAGGAGGACGAGTGGCTTGAGGGCCCCTACTCCGGAGAAGAAGGACAACGCTACGCGAAGAACCCTCTGCTGATTGAGGAGGCCGATATTGAGACGCTGCGGCGCCTGTTGGTGTATTGTAGTCGGGGAGAACGCTTCTGTACTGGATTTTGGAAGCGTGTCGTTGAGACTGGTTTCCTGCTCGGGATTCTCCGCCGACTCCGCGACATCCAGCACAGTCTCGAAGACGGATCCGAGACGAAGTGATTTCGATCGCAGACGCTGAGAGATAGGACAATCAAGACAACCCCATTTCCAAACGCCCGTCCACGCTTCATGGCAGACGTTGATCGATTCCGCGAGGCAGCCTCTTCGCTACAGGAAATTGCCGAGCGCTACGGCCGATTCGAAGAACGCCCAGAGGCCTTCCTCGACTTTATCCACGAGCTTGATGAGTCGCATCTCCAGGCCTTCCTTGACCGGGCCTCTGAGTCCCTTACCTCGGAAGGGCATATCCGCCCGGTCGTTTTTCTCCGCTTCGTGGTCGTCGAGCGGATCCTCGATGGGAAGAGGGTCTCCGCCGATGACATCGACGAGATTAAGAGCCACATCGACGCCAAAAACGTCGATTTCTTCGATGATTACCCCGAACTGCATGACGAGATCGCCAACCAAAAAGACCGGGAACGGAGCGCCTTCCAGAGCTGGACACTTTTCACCATTCTGCACGGGATCGATTACCGTCCCCGGGTTCATGACTGCAAGACCTGGTTGAGCGACATCGCCGACTTTCTCCGGGAGAAGCTAAACCTCTCGGACTGCGACTACCATACCGCCGGATTCGATTACAACCAGAACTTTGGTACCGATCACTGCTGGGTTGCCTTCTATCCAGATGAAGCAAAGGATCACCAGGAAGCGTACCAAATTGCCTTCATGGTCCACACCGAACACTTCCGCTACGGCATTGCATCTGGTGATCGGACCGGCATCGAGGAGCACGAAGACCTTCGAGACATGCCCGGAGAGCCGCGTGTTGAGCTTGAGAAGATGCTCTCCACCTACAGGAATCTTATACCACGATTCCACAAGCTGAACCGAGAACTTTTAAGGGATGAGACCTCACAGAAACGAGAAGTCCGGCGAGATGAGCCCCTCAACAAAATTCTCCATGGGCCTCCCGGTACCGGAAAAACCTATTCCGTCCAGCGCCGAGCCGTCGAAATCATCGAGGGCAAACGACAGGAGGACTCTTCCGAGAAGATTTCCGGGCGATTCCGCAAGTACCTCGACGATGGACAGATTGAATTTGTGACATTTCACCCGTCCTACGCCTACGAGGAGTTCGTCGAGGGGCTGCGGTATGACACGGACGAGGGAGTCCCTGTCGTTCAGGATGGAATCTTGAAGCGCCTGACCAAACGCGCGGTTAATCCCTATCCTCAACCTCGCCGAAAAGAAAATGCTCAAATATGGAAAATCTCACTCGGCCGCCAGGATAACCCGAACATCTTCGAGCGGTGCATGAGAGAAGGTGAGATAGCCATTGGGTGGATCCAGGAGCACAATTTTTCCAACGATACAGACCGAGCCTCCATCAAAGAGGTGTTCGATAAGCATTACGAGGAGAGCGAATCAAGCAAGTCTGGCAGCATCGATTCGGTCAATCAGTTCGTCAATGTTTTGAAGGATGGTGACTATGTGGCCGTCTACAACGACCCGGAGTCGATCCGAGCTATTGGGGTCGTAGCTGGGCCCTACGAGTACCACGAGGAGTACGACGAGTACCCCCACGTCCGACCTGTCAAATGGCTGGACAAGTCCGTCCAGCGGATCTATGAGATGAATGGCTCCACAAACCTGACCCTCAAGACCCTCTATCCTTTGAAGAGGGTGTCAATGGAAGAATTTTCGGAGCTACTCCCCAGTCGCCCGGACGAGGCTGAACCTCATGTCCTCATTATCGATGAGATCAACCGCGGCAACCTCTCCCGGGTTTTCGGCGAACTGATCACGCTCTTGGAACCGGACAAGCGGAAAGGGGCGCCCAATGAGATGAGCACCCGGCTTCCCTACTCGCAGGACCGGCTTACGCTACCGTCGAACCTGTACGTCATCGGCACGATGAACACGGCGGATCGAAGCATCGCGCTCCTTGACGCGGCGCTCCGTCGCCGCTTCCAATTTGAGGAGATGATGCCGGAGGCGGACGTGATCAAAAATCAACTCACCGAGGCCCTCGATGCCGATACCGAAAGCAGCGTGTCCGACTCCAACTTTACCCTGAGCGAAGCGCAGATCAGCTTGATTACAACGGTATTCGAGACGCTAAACGAGCGGATTACTGCCCTCGTTGACCGGGACCACCAGGTCGGACACAGCTACTTCCTTGGCCTTGAGTCGATGGCCGATCTCCGGGAGACCTGGTACCAGGAGGTCCTCCCCCTTCTCCAGGAATACTTCTACGAAGACCATCGGCGGCTCATCGGGGTTCTGGGCCGCTACGACGCGGAAGCCCAAAAAGGGTTTGTTCGGACCCAAGAGCCAACCGACCTGCTGGGCGATGGCGTTGGAGGCGGCGAGCCGATCTGGGAGTTCCACAGGTACCCAACGGGTGAGCTGGAAACCGCCCTCCGAAATACCTTCACGTAGCTCTCGCCATGGTTCTCATCCCCAATGGCTAATCTGCCTATCCCGAGCACCTCCGGATGTCCGATTCTCGCCGCCATATCCAGACCTACGAGCACGAGGAGGTCCCGTACGAACGGATAAGCTCGGTCTCCGGGCTTCGGTCGGCAGTGGCGGACACCGATAAACAAATCTTCCGCTTCTTACACCGCCATCTCAAAACCCAGCAGTTTGTTGGGCTCGTGCAGACACCGGAGGAGACCATCGAGGTCCTCCCGAAGATCCACCGGGAAAGCGACGCGAACCTCGGCTTTCTGGTCATGCTTCTCCGCCTGACCGGTGAAGCCGAACTGCCCGAAATTGGGACCGCAAAGCTCCGCGAAATTGGAGGGGCGTTCTTGCAGGTCTGGATTCGTCACTTCGCGGAGTCGCTCCACCGCCTTCTCAAACGCCAGTTCGATCGCCAGTACGTCGAGGTTGAGCGCGAAACCGGCTTTATCCGGGGGCGTCTTCGCGTTGAGGCGATGCAGAGCGGCCGAGAAAAGATCTCCGGCGAGTACCCGTGCCGCTACGAGGTGTATACGCCGGACCACCGGATGAACCAGGTGCTCAAGCGGTGCAGTGGGCTCCTCCTTAGGGAAGCGAGGGGCCACCGGTCACAGCGTCTACTCCGGTCTTGTCTGGACGTTTTGGACGGGGTCTCCGACCGCCCAGTCCGGGCCGAGGAAATCGACCGAATCAACCTCAATCGCCTAAACCAAAGCTACGAGCCGCTTCTGGACCTCTGCCGCCTGCTCCTCCGGGACTCGACGGTCGGCATCAGTTCGGGAGCCACCGACCAACTTGCGGTCGTCTTCAACATGAACACGCTTTTCGAGTCGGCTGTCGCGACGCTCCTCCGGCGGTTTCAAGACCGGCTTTCGATTGGAGGCCGCCCCATCCAGTCCGTACGCGTCCAGGAAGGTCTTGGGAAGCTCTTCGGGGAGTTTTCCATGCATGTTGACCTGTCGGTTATCGACGACAAGGGCCGTCGGACCCTCATCGATACCAAGTATAAGAGCCTCGGGGAGGGGCCTCACGGAGGGCTTTCGCAAAGCGACTTCTACCAGATGCACGCCTACGCGAGGGCCGGGGATCGGCAGTATGACCGAATCATCCTGCTCTACCCGAGTCCAAACGAGATCCGGAAACAATTTACGAGCGGTAACATCGATCTCTTCGTCCGCTCAATTGATCTTCGCACTCTACATGAACCGGCGACCGGACGCCTTAAGCACACGTCTGCAACTGAAGCCCTGCAAAACGCCCTTCAGGTCCCATAGGGGTACAACCGTCAACCGGTAAAGCTATGGGGGGAAGAATCCGCGAAGTCCTGGCTCACGGTCGTCGGTTCCGACCTCTCTTCAGACCCTGTCTCCCGCATCCCTACAAGTTTCGCTTTCCAGAACTTAGCGCGAAAGAAAACGGCAAGACTGGAGCGATAACGATCTGTAGAAGCGCCCTTCCCCTCCTCAGTTTCGCTCTACAGGTAGAAGGCGAAGCTTGGTATGCTGGTTAGAGCCTTCGTCCATCAAGCATAAAATCTGGCGGTGGTTATTCGAGGCCACCACGAGGAAGCTATTTATGTCTCGCCCAGGAGGACAGGGAGCTTCTATACAAGCTGAACCACTGTCAACCGAAAGTGGGGGATGATTCACCTGCTAATCTTTTACTGCGTATATAAAGACCCCAGCTATTAGGACGAAGAACCCCCATACGTGGGGTGGGATGATAAACCCTAATACGACGGCTCCCCAGAATGCGTAATCGAAGAAGTTCGAATCTGACGACTTCCCTGACTCCTGCGTAGAGGACTCACTTGTACCTGAGGACTTATCTTTACTTCGGCTGGATGAGCGACCTGATGTCGATGTGCTTCTTGAACTTTTAGTGCTACTTGTTCTCGAAGTCGATTTTCGAGAAGTGCGCGTTGGGTCTTTGACGGTTCCACCGCTTATTTTGACAGTTCCAGAACAGCCACTACAAGTTCCCCTTCCTGATGTACCCTTTTCAAACTGGATAGGATCACCGCAATGCGGACAGTCGTCCACCCGACGTGTCGCACTGGGTATGGATAAAATCGCCTCGAACGCGCTCTCGTTCAGCTGAAAGACCTGAGGATATTGGTCACGAATGTGCCTCACAGACTCCTTGATCTCCGTGTTGTCAGGGTCAACCCCCATTACATTCTGGAGTCCAACATCGATCTCCTCAGTGCGCTCTTTAAACTCCTCCTCATCGATGACCCCCAAATACCGTTGATAGAAGACCGCAACAACGTGCTTGACAAAGTCGTGGATCGAGGAGGACTCGGCAATCTCCTCAAAGCTCTGCTCGATTTGTGCATTTTCCCGTACGAACTCCTGCGCCGCCTGAAGACGGGGATTTTCCGGATCCAACTCCACAGCTGCATCCACGAACTCCTGCGCCAGCCGATAGACATTCGCCTCTACCAACATCTGACCCGTTTGGGCCAGCATAAACGCAGCATACTTGCGGTCATCTTCAGTTTCCGGCAAGTCCTTAACGGTCTCCAGTTCGTCCTTGAGAATCTCCGTCTCCCCCTGCGCAACGTAAAGCCGGAGCTTATCGTAGTAGCAGAAGAAGTCTTCGAAATCGAGCTTATCGTCGGCCCAGATCGCTGTATCGAGGACCTCGTGTGCCTCCTCCGCTTTCTCCTGGTGAAATAGCACTCTGGCAAGGGCCCTCGCGGCAGCATAGTCTCCTTCGTCTTCCTCCCACACACCGCGGAAGGCTTTCTCGGCTTCTCCCAGCCTATCCAGACTTTCGAGGGCGTGGCCACGATTTAAACGGTATGCGGTGTTCTTCTCGTCAAGTTCGACAGCTTTGTCGAACTGATCGAGAGCATCTCCTGGGTTTCCGTTCTGGAGATATGCCTGCCCGAGATGATTTCTAAGCAAGCCGATCTCAGGGCCAAGAACGACGGCCTTCTTCAGGTTTTTGATCGCCTTCTCGAAGCCCGGGTTCTCCTGATTCAGTATCCGTTCTGCCTCATCTTTCAACTGCTCAATCTTTTCTCCGTGGGCGGCGAGGTTGTCGTACTCCCTGCGAGATACGGGATTCGATAGCACATCGTAGGCCTCTCGAATCCTCTCGTGACCCTCCTGGTCCTGTTCGGGCGGGTGCTCCCGAACCTTCTGGTAGAATGCTTTCTCAATCTCAGATTGGGAAGCGTCATCAGAGACGCCAAGTACCTCGTAATGGTTTTGGTCAGGTGTCACTGGGTAGGGAGTGTCTTTCAGAGAAAAGAGGGTGTTGTGCCAATCCCAATCTCAGGAGGTAGCGTCCTCAGAAATGTGCGCTTAATCCTCCTAACGCAAGTTATGGTGGCCAGGATGGCTGCTTGAGAGGCTCGTAACTGGTGGGCTACCTTGCTGACCATCTGTCTATGATTCTGACAGGACCTTATCGATGAGTGACTTCAAAAACCAGCGCCCCCATTGTCGAAGAACTCCCCGACCTTCGAAAAACCGAGCGGCAGTAGGTCCGTAGCGATAATACACTCTAATGAAAACCCGACCCAGAATTGACTGACGAAGGACTTCGTCCCTGAATCTGCGCAACCTGATCACATTCGGATGATCGTAACTCCCATACACCGCTGTAGCGATAAAGCATCCAGCACTCGGTTTCTCGATTGACTTTCCGGAGATCTGAATTTCATTGAAGCAATTTCTGCACTGACCCTTCCCAGTCTGGTTTTTTCCGAATCGAACTGGTTCCCCACAGTGCGGACAGTCGTCTACGCGATCCGTTGCATCCGGCATTGACAAAATTACTTCGAAGGCATTCTCGTTTAGTTGAAAGACCTCAGGGTATTGGTCCCGGATGTGCCTCACAGACTCCTTGATCTCCGTGTTGTCAGGGTCGACCCCCATCACGTTTGGAAGCCCAGCATTAATTTCCTCAATCTGCTCTTCAGCTTCTTGCTCATCAACAACGCCCAGATACTGCTGATAGAATACGGCAACGACGTGCTTCACGAAGTCGTGGATCGAGGAGGACTCGGCGATCTCCTCGAAGCTCTGCTCGATTTGCGCATTTTCCCGCACGAAGTCCTGCGCCGCTTGGAGGCGAGGATTTTCCGGATCCAACTCTACGGCCACATCAACGAACTCCTGCGCGAGCCAGTAAGCGTTTACCTCTACTAACCTCTGACCCGTCTGGGCCAGCATGAACGCAGCATACTTGCGCTCATCTTCAGTTTCCGGCAAACCCTTAACGGTCTCCAGTTCGTCTGTCAGAACCTCCGTCTTTCCCTGGGCAACGTAAAGCTGGAGCTTATCGTAGTAGCAGAAGAAATCTTCGAAATCGAGCTTATCGTCGGCCCATATCGCTGTGTCGAGGACCTCATGTGCCTCCTCCGCCTTCTCTTGACTAAACAGCACTCCGGCAAGAGCCCTCGCAGCAGCATAATCTCCTTGGTCTTCCTCCCATACACCACGGAAGGCACGCTCAGCTTCTCCAAGCCTTTCCATCCGTTGGAGCGCATGACCGCGATTTAAACGGTACGCAGTGTTCGTCTCGTCCAGTTCAACGGCCTTGTCGAACTGCTGAAGAGCATCCTCCGGGTTTCCGTTCTGGAGATATGCCTGGCCGAGTCGATTTCGTAGCAAACCGATCTCGGAACCAAGAACGACGGCCTGCTTCAGGGTCTTGATAGCCTTATCGAAGTCCGGGTTCTCCCGATTCAGGATCCGTTCTGCCTCACCTTTCAGTTGCTCAATCTTTTCTCCGTGGGCAGCCAAGTTGTCATACTCCCGACGCGATACCGGATTGGATAGCACATCGTAAGCCTCCCGAATCCTCTCATGGCCTTCCTGGTCTTGCTCGGGAGGGTGCTCCCGAACCTTCTGGTAGAAAGCCTTCTCGATTTCGGATTCCGAAGCGTCCTCGGAGACGCCAAGTACCTCGTAATGGTTTTGGTCAGGTGTCACTGAGGAGCAGTGTGTCTTTCAAGAAGATGAGATATAGGAGCGGACAGTAGAGTTGTAGTAGAGAGTGTCACTGTACTTTTCTGCGATCAGATTGGCGTACCTCTGGGCTTCCGTGCCCGAAAGGAGTTGTACCAGAGCATAGGCGGCCTGGGCTTCGTAGTGGGGGTACTCTTCCCCCAAAGTCTTTATTTTAAGCAACTTTTGGAGATTCTCTTCTGCAATCTCTGATTCACCAACTTGATGAGCAGAAATCCCGAGCATGTAACGATGCTCTATTTCGCTCCCAACCGTATCGGAACTAATCTCAGTTAGCAGTTCCACGACCTTGCGAAAGTCTTCCGATTCCCACGCGCTGATACCAGCAGCGTAGAGCCCCTGATCGATTGCCCTCCGGACAGACTTCTTCGCAACCTCGATCTCAGCCGCATCAGAGATACTACCTGTAGTGGCCCACGCTTTATTTGCGGCCAGGGGCTTCCCTCTCGCGAGATACAGGTTAGCACGCCCCGTACGTCGGAAAATGGATTCAACTTGCCTCGTCCGTTTTTGCAGCGAATCGATTTCCGCAGTTAGTGCCTCAACCTTCGTACTTCTCGTCTTCTCGCCGATGTAGGCGTCGTATATTCCAATTCCAACCGCGAGTCCAACCAGACCAGCCACACCCACAACAGCGACCTGCTTTTGCCAGCTTGATCTCTGCGTTACCTGCGAACCTGAAGAGACTTCTTCATCTGGTAAAGGTATTCCGTGCTCTTCGAGAAAAGACCGCTCCTGTTGAGAAAGCGGTTCCTTCAGTTCTGTACCCGCGCGCTCGGACAGGAGCAAAAGTTCACGGTACGATGCACTGGGATCGGGGCTCTGATATTTCTTGCGAAGCGCCGACGTGTCATTGAGAAAACGATTCCAGTCCGATACAGACCTATCAAGGGCACTCTCGTAATCGGGCAGTTCTGCGTAGATCTCTGCCTCTCTCGCCCA
Source organism: Salinibacter sp. (assembly GCF_042218895.1). Taxonomy (NCBI): domain Bacteria; kingdom Pseudomonadati; phylum Rhodothermota; class Rhodothermia; order Rhodothermales; family Salinibacteraceae; genus Salinibacter; species Salinibacter sp. Next base: position 24,427 of record NZ_JBDGQQ010000044.1, read on the forward strand.
CGTAAGCAGCCGCTTCGCCAACTCGAAGTCACCGTGCCGGATAGCCAAGGCCAGCCCGAAATCCACAAACTGAATGCAGTACGGACACAGTCTCAATGCGGTGCGAACTTGTTGAAGGGCCTCCGGAATCTGTTCCGACCGGACGGATCGCACCGCATCGTTATAGTGAGGCCCAGCAGCCCTCAACAAGGCCTCAACAGCCTCCTCCCCGTCCTCTCGATCTGCGATAGATTTGGGGACGACAGCAGTAAGACCGGCAACCGTTATTTTCACTGGTGAGGCCATTGCACGTAGATTGGTGGCGCAGAGAGAAGAGACAGATTCAGACGATCAGAGAAGTTCGAAGAGGACGTTGGTAATCTTCTCTTCAAGAACCTGCACCCGTTCACCATCATCATCGGCGAGGGCACGCTTCATGACTTCCAACAGAGAGCGAAGTCGTTCTTCCTTCTCTGTCTCCATGTCGCTATCGAGTTCGTCCTTCGCAACTTGAAGGAGGGCTCTCACCTCGTCAAAGTACTCGGACTCTTTCCAGCCTTGCGCAATCTTCTCCCTCGCCTCTTCGACCTGATCTTGGTTCATCCCGGCATGTGCCTGAAAGGTAATCTCTTTTCCGGTTTTTACAATCTCTGCCGTAATGTCGAGCATCCCGTCCGGGGTGTACACAAAAGTGAATTTCACTTCTTGTCCCTCTGGCCCCGGTGGCATATCAATTTCGAGGTTAGCCAACAAGGTATACCCTCGCTGTTCATTGGGCTCACCATCCATCTCCGCCTGCGCCGAGTCAGACTTAGTTGCACGCTGGTATACGGGAAGCTCTATTGAATCTTGATTTCGATGATCAGTCTTTTTAGTGAAGATATGTGGTTGCAAAATCTTCGAGTTGGGCTCGATTATTTCGACGTATCGACCAGAGCGTTTACCTCCATTCCGAATCTCAGTAGTAGCTGTGCCGAGAGAAAGCGGGCATACATCCATGACGACCGTGTCGGTTCTCCCGTTAATGATTGCAGCTTGGCTCGCAGCTCCCAACGCGACAACCTTCCTCGGGTCGATCTGGCTCAGAGGCCGATGGCCCGTCGTGTGTTGCACAAATGATTCGATGTATGGGTCTCGTGCTCCCTCGCCTACCAGAACTACGTCTCCAAGATCAGACCGAGCAAGAGCGGCGGCGTCCAATACGTTCTCGACGGAAGATGCTGTTTCAGCCACGAGGGACCCGATTAGATCCTCGTACTCCGACCGGCTGATTTCTACGTGTAGGTCTACCGCGTCTTCATCCTTCACGGCAAAGAATGGGATGTGAGCCGAGGTCTCTTGGCTATGTACCAACTCGTTCCTAACACCCTCGCACGCGAACAGAAGTCGGAAGTAGTTCCCTGACTCTGGCTCAACGCCAATTCCGTGCTTCTCCTCAAATTTCTCAGCAACGTGCCACAGGAGCGCCTCGTCCAGGTCTTTCACACCGAAATGAGCGTCCCCAGCGGACGCCTCTATGTCAATTACATCCTCCGTCCGTCTCACGATTGACACGCTGAAAAACCCGCGCCCGAGGTCATAAACCATCACATATTCCCCCTCTAACCCTTCGTCATGGTCGTATTTCAGGGCCGCGGCGGTCGGTTCATTGATAACCCGATCGACAGTCATTCCTGCGATCTCTCCGGCCTGCTGGGTAGCCCGCCGGGCGGGTTGCGAGAAGTTGGCTGGTACCGTGATCACGCAACGGTCAACCTCCTCTTCCAACTGCGCCTCTACTGAGCACTTGAGATGGCGGAATAAACGCGCCGCGATTTCTTCTGGGGACAGTTTCTGGGATCTAATCTCTTTGGACCCAAGTTCAATCTCCACATCTTCGCCCATCCGCCGCTGAATTTGCTCGACGGCAAGTCCCGAGTCCGATTGAAAGATCGACCTCGCCCTCTCGCCGACTGCTGGTTTGTTCGTCCCCGGGTCGATCCCAAAATACGCGTCGACGACCTCATTGCCACGCTTATCCTTGATGACGCGCGGTCCGTCACTGTCGTAGACCGCCGCCATGCAAGTTGCGACACCGAAGTCGATCCCGATACAGGCCATAACTGGACGGCTTCCCTGAAGAGAGATCTTTAGCTAAGCTCGAAGAGCACGTCGGTGATTTCTTCTTCGAGTGCATCGGCTCTGTCTTCATTATTTGCGGCAACCGCACGTTTAAGGTCCGTCATTAGTGAACGGAGGCGCTCTTCTTTCTCAGGCTCCATACCGCTCTGAAGTTCGTCCTCTGCCGCCTGAAGAAGTGCCTCATATTTGGTCCCCTTCCAAGCTTTTTCTATCTTTTCCTGCGACTTCTCAATCTGCTCCTCATCCATTCCCGCCTGTGTCTGCAATTCAAGTTTCTTGCCAGATTCCGGGAGTGAGACTGTTATATTCAACATGCCGTCAGGGTTATAGACGTACTTCACCTCCATCTTTTGACGCTTTCCTATCTGGGGAAGGTCGATTTTCTTTTCAAGCAACTTCGTAAACCCCCCTTCTACGTTCGGCTCTCCTTCAATCTCAGCTCGCTCCGAGTCAGACTCGGTCGCACGCTGATAGACACGAAAATCGACGGCTCGCTGATCTTCGTGTATTGTTTCAAATGTGTCTTTATGAGGACGCAACACCTTCGAGTTCGTCTCGATGATCTCAATATACTTACCGGGCCGTACACCTCCTTGCTGCATTTCAACAGCGACCGTTCCCAGAGAAAGAGGACATACGTCCATGATCACGGTGTCCGTTATTCCGTCAATAATCGCCGACTGTACTGCAGCCCCAAGAGCGACAGTCTTGTCCGGATCGATCCGTTTCTTAGGCGACTGGCCCATTACCTCCTCCACGTGCTGCTGTACATACGGGATACGTGTGCTTCCTCCAATCAGAATCACCTGATCAATGTCGCTGGGGGACAACCCCGCGTCCCCCAAAGCTTTATCGATAGACGCCTCCGTGGCGTCGATCTTATCGCTGATCAACCCCTCGAAGGTTGAACGAGTGATTTCAACATCTAAGTCAACTGGGTTCCCATCTTTCACCGTAAAGAAGGGAATGTGGATCGATGTACGACGATTGAAACTGAGTTCCTTTTTTGCCGCCTCACACTCAAACAGAAGCCGGTAGTAGTTGCCTGAGTCTGGTTCGATGGAAATCCCGTGCTCCTCCTCAAACTTATCGGCGACGTGCCACAGGAGCACTTCGTCAAAGTCCTTCCCGCCGAGTTCCGTATCACCCGAAGAAGCCTCCACGTCAAGCACGTCGTCCATGTGCTTCACGATTGACACGTCGAAGGTCCCGCCCCCAAGGTCGTAGACCATTACATTCTCGTCTTCTATCCCTTCTTCATGACCGTATGCCAGTGCCGCAGCAGTCGGCTCGTTTATAATCCGCTCGACATTCATACCCGCGATTTCTCCAGCCTGCTGGGTAGCTCGGCGTGCAGGATCCGGGAAGTTCGCTGGTACTGTGATGACGCAGCGGTCTACCTCCTCGTCCAACTGGCTTTCAGCCGAACGCTTAAGGTGGCGGAGAATGTGGGCGGAGATTTCCTCTGGCGATAGCCTCTGGGATTCAATTTCTTTGCTGCCAAATGGGATTTCCGTGTCGTCCCCCATCTGGCGTTTAATCTGCTCCACTGCAAGCTCTGGGGACGACTGGAAGATATTTTTAACCTTCTCGCCGACTGCGGGCTTATTCGTTTTCGGGTCTATACCGAAGTAAGAGTCTACGATTTCATTTCCTCGATCATCTTTGAGGATGCGAGGACCATCTCCTTCCTCAAAGACTGCCGCCTCAGAAGTGGTCGTGCCGAGATCGATTCCAATGAAGGCCATAAGACGTGATAATGTAATTCGTGATGTGAGTTATTTTGCGACAATGACTTTCGCTTTGCGAAGTACTTCTCCGCGAAGGGTGTATCCTTGTTCAACGACTTCTACGATCTTATCTCGCTCACTTTCGTCCTCGGGGTCGGTCGTGTCGAGGACAAAGTGATAGGCACCGTCCGGAACTTGACCGATGGTGGGAATTGGCTGTAGACCGATTTTTTCCATGCTACTCTGAAGCGCTCGGCGCATAGTATCAGCCGCAGAGCGCATGTCTGAGTTCTCGCTTGCCTGCGCAGTCTCACGGAACCCCTCAATCAAGTCTACAACCTCAAGGATGAACCCCCGAAACTGCTCGTTCTCGTCTTCGAGGTCGGCGCGCTGACGCTTTAGATCGTCGATGAGGTCCCCGTGCTCGTCCAGATATTCCTCTACCTTCTGCGCAGAGAGATCCGCCTTCTTTTGGGTCTTCCACTGCGCTTTGGCCATTCGCGTGAAGACCTTCAGGAATTGGTCGGCAAAATCAGTATCAGCAGAGGCCTCTCCATTAAGTTCGACGGGCTCGAAACTCCGCAATCTTTCTTCTATCTCACTCACATCTGGACGAAAAATTTGAGATGGGGAGTGGCGTATCGCAGCTATCTCCAACAGCAGGAGACTCAGTATTTAAAAACGGATTTGGTCCTGACCGAGTACAACGTAGTGGTAACGGTGAATCTATGCAATCGGTAAATGACGGCTTGCGCCGATACACAAAACCACGTAAAGGCCCCTATTCTTCTCTCATCCCCAAAGGAAGAAGCCCCAATATCCACAGATTTTACGATAAGCGACGTAAAGTTAAGGACACCGGTGAGGTGACTTGTTCTCCTCACCTTCACCGAGGCGGCAACCGACCCATTTTACAGAAGCCACCGCGCACCCAGGATTTGAATACCACGGAAGTGACGGAGAAAGGACGTTGATGCCCGAATGGTCTTCCCCAGATTGTACCGGAGGTGGGACTCGAACCCACACGGGGCTGCAAACCCCACCGGATTTTGAATCCGACGTGTCTACCAATTCCACCACTCCGGCTGGTGTCGTAAGGTTACCTCCAGACACCAGACATGTTCTCAGCGTAAATACACGCACCTCCTCTCGCGGAGTGGTCCAGTTGGAGTGGCCCAGTCCGACAGGGGAGCCTCGAAATCGGTACAGAGCAGGTCTGTGGGGGATATTTGGGGAACAGATCAGCCTCTATTTCTCATAAACCGTTGTTGTGTAGTAACTTACAATACAATATGAGGGGGATTCAAAATCCGTTGTCCGAGAGGACGTGAGGGTTCGAGTCCCTCCGCGGGCACCCCCCCTCCAACCCCCGATGAATGCTCCTGAGCGGCGCTGCGCGTCAGTCTCTGAGGACGATGTTCTGGCAAAACGGCGATTCCTGAACATTCCGTTCTCACGCCGCGCAATGCCGCCGCCCAGCGTCCCGACCTGGGCATTGCCCTCCCGGCCGAGAAACAGGCGCTACACGGCCGTTTCTGGGGCCCAGACCGACGCTTGTCCCCAATACATTTCTGTTCCCCAACACAAAGCCGAAGGTCGGCTGGCGTTCGGAGCTGCTGCTCAGGCCATTGCCACTGCTCTGCGCCGAGAATGTCGCGTTCCCTAGCCCCGGCTTGTCCCAATTGCAGCGTACATCGAGCATGGACGACCTGCAGCTGCCTGTCGCCCACATCCACGATGCGTGCGCAGCAGATTCCCGTCTCAGCCCACCAGAATCTCGCCTGTGAGGTCCCAGAACTAGCGGAGGATCTTCTTGCTCCTCCTCGGGGGCAGCTTTTGTTGGTGCTGTCCGCATCGCAGTCGTGGTCGTCCTCTGTCACCGCGAAGGCCCCCTGTCGACGCAGGTATCGAAAAGCCGACTTGCGCGCACGGGCAGCGCAGCTGCTGTCGATCACGGACGGATCGTTCTTCGTGTCGGCGGCATCCATGCTGGCCTCGGCCCGGGTCGCGGTGGGGCCGTGCGAACCGCGCTGGACGGTTCTGCATACACGACCCGACCGACGATCGATTACCACGCACGCGAGTTGCGATCCCTGCCACCCACAGCGAGGGGGCGCAAGAGGCACGGACTGGCGGACACTCTCTCGCATGAGCCGATGATGTTGCGCGACCCTGACTGGCGAAGCCCTCCGTTCCCGGAACCGGACACGTCTGCGGCCCCGGTTCAGATCTGGCGCCTCCGTCTGGACGACGCGCCGTTCGAGGCCCTCCGACCACTCACAGTGCCGGCCGAGCACGACCGGGCCCGCCAGTTCCAGTTCGAGGCCGATCAGCACCGCCACCTTGCGGGACGCGGCCTCGCCCGCGCTGCCCTGGCCTCTCGCATTGGGTGCGCCCCTCGGGAGCTCTCAATTGTCGAAGATCCCAACGGCAAGCCGCGATTGGACGGCGAGTTCGAGAACGATTCTTCACTCGAGTTCAACGTCGCCCACGCAGCAGACACGATCGTGGTCGCCCTCAGCCGAGAGCACCCGGTCGGAATTGACGTCGAGCCCCAAGATCGTGCCGATGCCCCCGAGGATCTCGCCCAGCGGGTGCTCACGGACGCCGAACGGCGGCGGTGGCACGCCTTGCCGGCAACTGATCGGGCCGCGGTCTTCATCCACCTCTGGACCTGCAAGGAGGCCTTCCTGAAAGCGACAGGGACAGGGCTCCGCCGGGCGCCCGACACGATTGAGTGTTCCATGGAGAACAAAACCGCCGTGGCCCTCAACGACGCCGATGCGGACTATTCTCCGGACATCCCGGCCTCCGAATGGGCCTTGCACCCGTTCCGGGTCTCAGGGGATCTCATCGGGGCCGTGGTCCGCCGGCACCGCCTCCCGTCCCCGCCCCTCTTCGCCGACGCCCCCCCGCTCATCGACCGCTTCTCATCGTCCTGAGGCATCCCGGCGAGGCAGACGAGCACGGACGGAGGCTCCCGAGGCCCCACAACGAAAAGCCCCCGGCTGGGCAACAACCGGAGGCTTGGGCGGTCCGGACGGGACTCGAACCCGCGACCTCTGCCGTGACAGGGCAGCATTCTAAACCAACTGAACTACCGGACCGTCAGGTTTGTGTGCTATTTATATCTAACATCGAAGTCGTCTCGGGTTCCGAGAGGCGACGAGGTTCACAGAGGTTCAACCCACCTCCATGTGCCTCCCAGCAGGGGGATCTTCCCCTTGCCGTCCACTCACGGAGGAAGATGTATTTGAAAGATCGCATTCCACGGGACGCTCCCGGAAACAAAACGTTCCGTGGAATCTTCGGGAGGTTGCTGTTTCAGAGCCGGGTTTCCGGCTGCTCTCTGCGCATGTTTCCTCCAACCGACGACCAATCGCGTTCATGCCGACCTACGTATACCGCCGCGAAGATGGGAGCACCTTCGAGGTGCAGCAGCGAATCACTGAGGATCCCCTCGAAACGTGCCCGGACACTGGTCAGGATGTTGAGCGAATTATCACCGACCAGCCAGGAGTCATCTTCAAGGGGGAAGGATTTCACGTAAACGACTACGACGAGTACGGCCCAGCCGAAAAGGACGATAGCGACGACGCGGACACATCGTAGTCCGCCCCCGTTCGCGGGTGGCTTAGGCGACTGGTGTGTCGCATCGAGCGTGGGGGACAGGCGCCTAGCGCGGCACCGCTGATCTTTACGTCCCTCCCAGACGCCGTCGGCGGCATGATTCCGGGTTTTGCAGATCCACCCGACGAGGACCGGTACATTTCTGCGTGAACGTTGGAGTGCACGTCGATCCTGCGAGTTAGGTACTCAGGACTGCGTCTGCCTCGGAAACGACGGTCAACGGCAGACCGTCGCCTTCCGGTACTCATGAGCGGCTAGCCGTCCGCGGTTCGCAGCCCTCGCCCGTCAGGGGGGCGCCTGCAGGGAGAGCCCAGAACGTCGACGTGCGAGCAATCGATCGTACCGTCCCCGTGACTTCGAACCGTGCTCCGCCCGCTCGTCCCTCGGTCACGGACACGAGCCACCTGTGGCTTTTGCCATCGTCTCCACGATGCTGAGCCCGGCCTCGTGCCCTCCTCCGCCGATCCATGCGCAAGTGGAGGGCGAGGACGCAGGGGAAGGAGCAAGAGCGTGGGACTGGGCCGACGTGCAGGGAAGGCCCTTCGAGATCCTTGCTCTTCCCCCGGCGCGAGATGTTCAGCGCGGAACGCGACTCATGCCGCAGTGCCGTTCTCGTGCTCCTGGATCCGCGTCAGCGAGGCCTCCAGCGCGTCCCGGTGGATGACCTCGCCGGTGTTGGGCTGGACCTGCCCAAACTCCAGCACGCCGGTCGGGCACGTCTCCACGCACGCCGAGCAGCGCACGCACTCCGGGTCGTCCATCGGCTCCCCCTTCTGCGCGAACGACATCACGTCGATCCCCTGGTGGCACACGCTCGTGCACTCGTTGCAGGAGATGCACTTCTTTTTGTCCGCCAGGATGCGGAAGCGGCTGAACCGGTGATAGATGTGCATCAGCGCCGCCAGCGGGCAGAAGAAGCGGCACCAGAAGCGCCCGCTGAGCCAGAAGTATACGCCGTACCCCACCATGCCGGCCAGCACCGTGTCCACCATCCAGCTGTAGTTGAGCCCCAGCCCCACCCAATTTCCGTTCAGGCCCGCCTGGAAGGCCGCGTCTGCCCAACTGCCCGGCCAAACCCAGCCTCCGATGCGCAGGAACAGAAGCACAAAGGCGATCACCATGATGACCTGCCCGGCTAGGTTCAGCTTGTTCCACCCCGGCCCGTGCGGCATCTTCTCGCGGTGCTGGTCGCCAAGCGTCTCGGCGAGGGCCCCGCAGGAGCAGATCCAGCCGCAGTAGGCCCCCTTCCCCCAGAAGTAGATCATGCCCGGGATGAGCACGAACGTCTGTACGAAGCAGATCGCGAGCCACCACCAGAGCGGATCCGGCGTAAACACGTTGTACACCATGAGCGGCCAGGCGAGGATGAAGCCGTAGGCCCGCCAATACTCCCGGCCGTGGACGGCGTACTCACTGGTCGGGAAAAGCGCGTCGAGAACGGGCGTCGGGAGCAGGCCGTTTTGCCCCAGGAAAGGAAGGATAATTTCCGGGAGGATGAAGAGGGGCAGGACCTGTATGCTCATCAGGGTGAGGGTCTGCACCTTGATGTAGGGCGTTTTCCGCCGCCGGATGCGCCGAATTCCGAAGATGACGACGATCGCCGAGTAGGCCAGCGTGTAGTAGAAGGAAGGCTTCGTCATGGACCCGAGCAGGACCTCCCCGAGCCCGGTGCCTTTCGTCTCTGGGTTCCAGCCGAACGGGAAGATCTCCGCCGCCCGGGCCAGGCGGTTCAGCACTCCGCCGTCCTTCCAACTGTAGACGGCCGCCATGAACAGAAAGAAGGCCGCAAACGCCGCAATCCGGTCCCAGCGGAGATCTTTGAGCCAGGACAGGCCCGACATCGCCTCCCGAAGGGAATCGGGCACCTCGCCCCAGTCGTTGCGCAGCTCGATGCCGGAGCGGCGGAAGAAGTCGAGCGGCGCCTCCCGCCCGATCATTGCGAAGACGTGGCTGGCCCCGACCGTCTCCGTCTCGCCCGTTTCGTCGGAGAGGACCACCTCGTCGTCCCGAATCTCCTCCACGTCGGTCGGCATCTTGAGGGTGAGAGAGCCCTCCCCCTCGTGGTAGGTGGCCAGTTCGTAGAGCCGGTCCACGTTTTCCTCCTTCGGCCGCACGAACTCGTCGCGCCGGTAGGAGAGGGTGACGTCGGCCCCCTCCTCCACCAGCGCAGTGGCCGTCTCCGCGGCGGAGTCCCCGCCGCCGACCACCACCGCCTGGTCGCGGCAGCATCGGGTCGGGTCGTGCAGGCGGTGGTGAACGTGATCTTTCTCCTCCCCCGGCACATCGAGGCTGCGGAAGTTGCCACTGCGCCCGATGGCCACGATCACGCGCTGCCCACGGATTCGGGTGTCCTCCTCCGTGACCACCGCGTGGCCATCTCCGTCCGGCTCAATGCGATGGGCCTCGGCGTGGCGCACGGGGATGTCGTGGGTCTGCGCCTCCAATTCGTCCACGAGCGCCTCCTTCACGTCCGCCGTAATTTCCAGGTCGCTCTCCGGGGTCATCTCCTTCGGGTAGGTGTAGATCGGCTTCCCCGGCTGGAAGTCCTTGATCGTGGCAAATCGCCGCTGCGATTCCAGGACGCAGTAGGAGAGGCCGTTCGTCTTTGCCTTGCGGGCTGCGGCCATGCCGCTGGCGCCCGCCCCGATGATGACGATGTCGTACGGGCCGTTCTCCCCGGTCGGCTCCACAGGGTCGAGCCCCCGGGTGACGATGTCCTGCACGGCCCGGGCGCCGCCGTCGACCGAGAACTTGAGCAGCGGAACGCCCGCGAGGTCGCCCACGACGTAGACGCCGTCGAGGTTGGTGCGGAAGTGATCGTCGACCTTCGGCAGCTTCTCGGGCTTGCCGGCGGGCCACTGCAGGTGAAGCCAGTTGGCGTAGCGGGCAAGGGCATTAATCATGGAGCGGAGCGACGGCCTCGAGCATCAGTACAGAAACAGGCGGCCCACCAGGAATCAGAAGCAGGCAGGCCCTGCCAGTGGTCGGAGCACGCCCGGCAACGTTACAGACAAGCACGTACACGGATATACGTCTCGGGAGTGCCGTCCTGAAGGGGAAACGAAGAATTCCGAGGAGACGAGTGCAGAAAACCGTGGGGACGCGCTTGTCCCGCCCCCCTCGCCCGGCGCAGCTCCGAGTCATCAAACCCTGGTGCCGCCTGGCCTGCCCCTCGGTGACGGCATGTCGACTCAGGGTCGACGCGTCACCAGTTGTAGGAAGCCGCGGCCCCGCAACAGAATCCGGTGCGTAACGCTTTCCAGTCCAGCGCCCCCAAAGAACGTCGTGTAAAATCCGCGAGTCGCACTCCGCTTTCGCAACCTTTGTCAAAACGCCTCCTTCGTCCAGTGCAGCGTTGGTCGCGGTTTTTTCTAGGTCTGGTGGGGATCGGAGTTCTCCTTGGAAGCCCGATAGCGAAGGCCCAATCGCCCCTCCCCGCGGATGCCCCTTCGGCCCTCAAGCAGTTTGACACGGACTACTCGAAGCGCAGTATCGACCTCTCGACGCTGAAGGCGGGGGGTCCACCGAAGGACGGCATTCCGTCAATCGACAATCCCTCCTTCGTCCGGGTCAACGAAGCGAGCGACTGGATTCATCCGGACGAGCCGGTCATCGCTCTCCAACACAAGGGCGTCGCCAGGGCCTATCCTCTGCAGATCCTCACCCACCACGAAATCGTCAACGACAAGATCGCGGGCACGCCAGTGGCCGTGACCTTCTGTCCCCTCTGCTACAGCGCCCTCGTGTTCAAGCGAACGCTCGACGGAGAGGCCGTCGAGTTTGGGGTCTCCGGCCTGCTCCGGAACTCCGACCTCGTGATGTACGACCGCAAGTCCGAGACCCTCTGGCAGCAGTTTACCGGAAACGCAATCGTGGGAACCCGGACGGGTGCAACCCTCGAGCAGCTGCCCTCGCAGATTATCTCCTTCAAGCAGTTTGCCGAAACGTACCCGGGCGGAAGGGTTCTCTCGCGTGACACCGGCTACAATCGGCCCTACGGTCGCAACCCGTACGCCGGCTACGACGACGTGGACAAGCGTCCCTTTGCCTTCGACGGCCCCGTCGACGACCGCCTCCCGCCCATGGAGAAGGTCGTGGCGGTGAGCGTGGGGGACGCCCACAAAGCCTATCCCCACTCGACGACGGAGGAGAAGCGAGTGATTCACGACAGCGTCGCTGGGCGCCCGCTGGTCGTGTTCCACGCGCCGGGAGCGGTCTCGGCCCTTGACGCGGCCGAGATTGCAGAGTCGAAAGAGGTCGGGTCGACTGGTGTGTTCGATCGCCGAGTGGAGGGGAAGACCCTGACTTTTTCCTACGTAGGCGACGGTCACTTCCGCGACCAGGAGACCGGAAGCACCTGGACAGTCACCGGAACGGCCGTCGATGGTCCGTTGGAGGGGGCCCAGCTCGAGCAGGTCCAGTATGGCAATTATTTTGCGTTCGCCTGGTTTGCATTCCGCCCCGGAACTGCCCTCTACGGCGGCGCGTCTTAGCGGGCGTCGCTGCTCGTTCTCCGACGGTCTTGCGGCACCGGTTTTCAGGATGTGACCTGAAGCATATTTTAGCTTGGCAGGCACGCCTCCCTTGTTACCCAAACACTTACACTCTCTCACGCACGTCATGGCATTCCGTGGCGCTTTATCCGGGCATGTCCTCGGTTTTCTACTCGTTGGGGGACTGCTCCTCTCGGCCTGTGACGTCAACTCCACTCAGGGGAACCGGTCCGCAGACTCGCTCAACCTCAGCGATTTCGACATCGAGAATTGCGCCTTGCCGACTGATCGCCTCATCAGCGGGGGGGTAGGTCGAGACGGCATTCGCTCCCTCGACCAACCATCGCTTGTCGAGTCGGAAGCCGAGAGTGCCGAATACCTTGCTGACTCAAGCCGCGTGATCGGACTTCTCTTTGGCGACAAACCGCTTGCCGTTCCGCTTCCTCTCCTCTGGTACCATGAGATCGCTAACTTCGACGACTGGGGAGGAGAGTCCTTCGCGGTCACCCACTGTCCCCTCACCGGCTCCAGCCTCGTCCTTGACCGTGACGCGGTGGACGGGGCCGAGTTTGGCGTCTCCGGCCTCCTGTTCGACAACAACCTCGTGATGTACGACCGGCGGGCCGAAGAGTCGCTTTGGCCCCAGATGAACCGTCAGGCCGGCTGTGGTGCCGCGACCGGCACCGAGCTCTCGATGCTCCCCTCCATCGAGATGACGTGGGGACGCTGGAAGGCCCTGCACCCCGATACACGAGTACTTCCCCTCGAGGACTTCGATGAGGTCTCCTACCCGTACGGCAATTACAGAGCCCCCCAGAACGAACGGCTCCTCTTTGAAGGCACGCCGATCGACGACCGCCGCCCCCCGAAGGAACGGGTCCTGGGCATCCCAGTCGAGTCGGGTGAAAAACACGGCCGAAGCCTTGCTCTGCCGTTCGGCGCGCTCGACGATGGGTCGGCCGTGCGCGTCGTGACGGTGACGGTCGACAGTACGGCGATGACTGTGTTCTGGAGTCGCAAGGCGCAAGGGGCCATGGCGTACGAGACATCCACCTCCTTTTCTGTGGAAGACGGCCGCATCGTCGACGACGCCACGGGCAGCGTGTGGACCGTCGATGGACGGGCGGTCGTGGGCTTCAGAAAGGGAGACCGTCTCGAACCGGTCAACGACGCCTACGTGGCCTTCTGGTTCGCCTGGGCTGCCTTCCATCCCGACACGCGACTTTGGACTCCCCCCTCCTAGGATCGTCACGTTGGACCGAGTTCTCCCTTCGCACTGCGTTTCATTTTCCTGTTAGCGTTATGAAAGCCTCAGCGGTGAATTCTCGGCTGCTCGTCTGCCTCCTCATACTCGGTAGCCTGGTGCTTGGGGGCTGCGATTCCGGTCCTTCGGGCCCCCAAGAACAAGATTCTGACAGTGGGTTCAACCTCGAAAACTGTACGATTCCTGCCGACCGTCTTGTCGACGGAGGCGTCGGGAAGGACGGCATTCCCGCCCTCACCAATCCCCCGCTCGTTGATCCCAGTGCCGGGACGGCCCAGTACCTCGCCGACACGAGTCGAGTCATCGGTCTTCTGGTAGGCGACACGTCCCTGGCCGTGCCCCACAACATTCTGTGGCACCACGAGATCATAAACTTCAACGACCGGCTGGGCCGCACCTTCGCGGTCACGTACTGTCCGCTGACCGGATCCAGCCTTGCCTTCGACCGGGAAGGCGTAGACGGGGCCGAGTTTGGCGTCTCCGGCCTCCTGTTCAACAACAACCTTGTGATGTACGACCGGCGGAACAAGGAGTCGCTCTGGCCTCAGATGAACCGCCAGGCCAACTGTGGGGTTGCAACCGGTACCACGCTCGAGACGATACCGGTCGTCGAGATGCGGTGGAGTCGCTGGCGGAGCCTACACCCGGACACGAAGGTCGTATCCAGCCAGACCGGCTACGCCCGAGATTACAGGCCGTCAGCGTATCCCTACGGGGGTTACGAGCGCCTGAACAGCGATCCTCTGTTCCAGATGCCCGTCGACGACCGCCGTCCCCCGAAGGAACGCGTGCTGGGCATTCCGGTCGGGGACGATGGGGGCGTCGCCCTGCCGTTCGGCGCGCTCGACGACGGCTCGGCGGTGCGCGTCGTACCCGTGACGGCCGGCGGTACGCAGATGACAGTGTTCTGGAGCCGCAAGGCCCGCGGCGCGATGGCCTTCGAAACATCGTCTACGTTCTCCGTTGAGGACGGCCGCATCGTCGACGACGCCACTGGCAGCGTATGGACCGTCGACGGACGCGCAATCGAGGGGCCGCGTGCGGGCGATCAGCTCGATCCGGTCGACAGGGCCTACGTGGCGTTCTGGTTCGCGTGGGCCGGGTTTCAGCCTGAGACGAGATTGTGGACCAACTCTTCCGGGTGATTCGTCGTGCGCAGTGCTCTTCGAACCGTCTCCACCATTCTCTTGCTCACGGGCCTCTCCGCAGGTCCAGCGGCGGGGCAGTGGGTAGAATCGCCGGGCACGGGATGGGTCAAACTTCAGGTCACCCACCAGAACACCGACACGAAGTTCGGAAACAACGGGAACCGGAGGTCGCTCAAGCTCGATGATCAAGCCCGTTCCATCACCACGACCGTCCGACTTACGGGAGCCCTCGGCGTATGGCGGGGAATCGACGTCTGGGCCGACGTTCCGTATCGGCGACTCGAATTCAACGACTCGGTTCGCGACCGCCAGCGCAACGGCATCAGCGACCCGCGCTTGTTCGTTCGGGTCGGGCCCTCGCTCGTCGGCGCCGATGACCTTCCCTTCGCCGTTGCGGTTCGGGGAGGAACGAAGTTTCCGGTCGGGGACTTTGCCGTGAGCGCGCAGCAAATTCCGCTGTCGGAGGGACAGCGGGACTGGGAATTGCTCCTGGAGGCCGGCAAGAGTCTCTATCCGTGGCCGGTGTACGTGATGGGCTGGGTCGGTTATCGCTGGCGCGAGCCCAACCAGACGATTCAACGAAAGCCGGGGGACGAGTGGCTATTTTTCGCCGCCGCGGGGGGAGCGCTGGGACGGTTCCGGTGGAAACTCGCGGTCGACGGGCTCTTCGGCCAACCACCGGTCCGGACCGACTTCAATCTGGTCCTCGAAAACGAGAAGCGCGAACTGACGCAGCTGATTCCCACTCTCGGGTGGAAGGTGGGTCCCGGGGCGGTCGAGGTCGGGGCCCGTATCCCCCTGCACGGGCGCAACTTTCCGGCGGGGCCCGTCTTCACGCTCGGCTACTTCATTTCGTGGTCCGACCCACTCTGGTAGTGTTCGTCCGGAGCGCCCTCCGCTTGTGCCCCTCTCTTTGCATCTCTACCTTGGGGAATGCATCGCTTTTTCCCCGTTCTCCAAGTCGTCATGGTTCGTTGGGATGGACTCGATTTAGAAACGGAGGGCACCGGCATTTCTGAGCCCCTGAGCCGACAGGTCAACCTCCTGGGCGCCATGCTCGGGGAGGCCGCGAAGGCGCAGGACGGGAACGCCCTCTTCGACCACGTCGAAACCCTCCGCACGCTCTGCAAGGAGGCTGAGCAGGGGAACGATCCGGCCCCGCGGGAGGAGGCCGCCCGTCGCATCTCGCGCCTCGATCGATCGACGCTCGAACGGCTGCTGCACGTGTACACGACCTTCTTCCACCTCGTCAACCAGGCCGAGCGCCAGGAGATCATCCGTATCAACCGCGAGCGGGCCCGACGGTCCGGCCCGGCCGACTGGCCCCTTGGTCCAGGTTCGGGCAACGGCCGCCCTGAGGCCCAGCCGCGCCCCGAGTCGATCAACGCGGCGGTGGCGACCCTGAAGGACGAGGGCCACTCGCTTGATGACGTGGTCGCCCTGTTCGAGCAGCTCGACATCCAACCCACCCTCACGGCCCACCCGACAGAGGCCCGGCGCCGGACGGTGCTTCGCAAGCAGCAGCACATCGCCGATCTTCTCTCTACCCTCCGCCACTCGGACGCCACCCCCGATGAGCGGGCCGAGACCCTGGACCACCTCTACAGCCAGATCGCGTTTCTCCTCGGGACGGACGAGGTGCGTCCGGAGCGCCCAACCGTCCAGGAAGAGGTGGAGCAGGGACACTACTTCCTGCACGGGTCCATCTGGGACACCATCCCCACCATCCACCGGGACGTGCAGCAGGCGTTGCGGCGTCACTACGACACGACCGTCGACCTGCCCGCCTTCTTGAAGTACCGGTCCTGGATCGGGAGCGACCGGGACGGCAACCCGAACGTGACGGCCGACGTCACGCGGTGGACGTTTGCCCGCCAGCGGCGAACGACCCTGGAGCATTACCTCGACGAACTCGACCAGCTTCGGGACGACCTGAGCCTCTCGACTCGCCAGGTATCCGTTTCCGACGCGCTGGAGCGCTCCCTGGAGGTGGACGCTCAGGAGACGGATCTGGCCGACGGCCAGCGTCGCCAGTATCGCCACGAGCCGTACCGCCTCAAGCTGTGCTACGTAGAGGCCCGACTGCGCGCCCTCCTCGGCCAGATCGACGACACCGACGTGGAGCGCATGGAGGGCGCGTACACGGCCGACGATCTGCTTGCCGACCTCGACCTGATTGCCGACGGCCTTCGGGAAAACGGCCTCGCGGATGCGGGGCACAGCGGCCCCTTGCACCGCCTACGGACACTCGTCAAGACGTTCGGCTTTCACCTCGCCGCCCTTGACGTGCGCCAGCACAGCAGCGTTCATGAGGCGACCGTGGCGGCCCTGCTCGAGGTCGGGGGCGTCGTGGACGACTACGCGGCCCTCTCGGAGGACGACAAGCTGGACGTGCTGGCGAGCGAGCTCCAGAATCCCCGTCCGCTCACCGGGGACCACGAGGCGCTGCCCGAGGACGCCGCCGAGATGATGGAGGTCTTTGAGGTGATTCGGGCCATTCACGCCGTCGACCCGGACGCGGTGGGCAGCTACGTCGTGAGCATGACGCACACCGTGAGCGATTTGCTGGAGCCAATGCTCCTCGCGAAGGAGGCGGGCCTCGGGGGCATGGTAGAGGATACCTACCGGTGTCCGCTCGACATGGTGCCTCTCTTCGAAACGATCGACGACCTCGGCGCCGCCGCCGACCGGATGGAGACGCTGTTCACACATCCCGTCTACGCGGCCCATCTGGAGGGCCGCGACGACTTTCAGGAGATCATGCTGGGCTATTCCGACAGCAACAAAGACGGGGGCTACTGGATGGCCAACTGGGCCCTCCACAAGGCCATCCACGCGCTCGGGAAAACCTGCGACGACTACGACGTGGACCTGCGTCTCTTTCACGGCCGGGGGGGCACGGTGGGCCGGGGGGGCGGGCGCACCTCCCAGGCCATCCAAGCGCTTCCGCCCGTCGCCCACAACGGTCGCATCCGGATGACCGAGCAGGGCGAGATCATCTCGTTCCGCTACGCCTTGCCCGAGATTGCGCGGCGGCACCTCGAGCAAGTCGTCAACGCGACCGTGACGGCCACGGCTGAGGCCCAGACGTCCCAGTCAAACTCCTCCCCGCTGGCCAACAAGGTTTCGACGGACTCGGACGTGGCGGCCCTGATGGATCGCCTGGCCGACCGTGCCATGTCGGCCTACCGGGCCCTCATCGACGATCCCGATGGGTGGCGGTGGTACACTGAGGCCACCCCCATCGAGCACATCAGCCGCCTGCCCATTGCCTCGCGGCCCGTCTCGCGCGCCTCTGGCAACGAGGTCGACTTCGGAAGCCTTCGCGCCATTCCCTGGGTGTTTGCCTGGATCCAGACGCGCTACATCGTACCGGGATGGTACGGCACCGGGCAGGCCCTCGCCACGCTCATCGAGGAGGAGCCCGAGGCCCTCGACACGTTCCGCACCCTGTACCGCCGCTGGCCCTTCTTCGCGACCGTTCTCGACAGTGCTCAGCGCGAGATGGCCCGCGCCCGCCTCGACGTGGCCGAGCGGTACGATGCCCTCACCGACATGGACGTGTCGTTCCACGACGCAATCGCGGACGACTACGAGCAGGCCCGATCCGCCATTCTCCAGATCACCGGTCAGGACGCGCTCTTCGACAACAGCCCCGTTCTCAAGAAGTCCATTCGGCTCCGAAACCCCTACACCGACGTCCTCAACCTTCTCCAGATCGAACTGATGAAGCGCTATCGGGCGAGCGAGGATCCGGCGGAGCAGGATGCTCTCCGCGATGCGATCTTCTTGAGCATCAACGGGGTTGCTGCGGCCATGCAGAGCACCGGTTAGTTGGAGCGGAGGGGCGTGGGAGCGCGGGAGTGGAGAGACCAGGCTTTTTCCCCACCGACGTACGCTTCGAGCGAGGAACAAGCCTGCTTTTCACAATTTACAAACAGTCCACTCGTCTTCCCACCGCTTCCGGCCCATCATGCCTCCTCTCGATTCCCTCGACGACGCAGACGTCTCGTCTCTCGTCCGGTACGGGACGGAGGCCTTCGACCAGAGCCTTCGCCAGCTCCTGGTCGATGATGAGGAGCAATCAGGAACGCGGATTCTGTTCCATGGAGGCACCCGCGAGATGCGCCAGCAGGCCCTCGCCACGCTCACCCGCCACACCACCGCCAATGTGCACCAGTTTCGGGTGCCCTCGCTGCTGGCCGAGCGGCGGATGCAAACGCAGAATGCGTTGCGGAAAGCCTTCGACCACGCGGCCGAGGAGTCGGCGCTGCTCTACTTCGATTCCGCCGATGCCCTCTTCACGCACTCTCACGCAGACACGCCCGACGTCGCAGACGAGAGGGCCCTCCCAACGACCGCCGAATACTTCTTCGACCGCGTGGTGGCGTACAGCGGCGTCGTGGTGCTCGCATTTCAGACGGAGAGCCACGTCGAGCGGGCGGCAGAGAATGTTCACCTCCTGGTTCGCTTCGAGCAGTGACTCCTCCGACTGAAATCCCCGGCGGGAGGATCATCCCCAGCCGTTGATTCTCGGGGATCCAGGATCACGTCTGGCCCATCGCTTTCCTTCGCCCTTCGAGTGCGCGTCTCGCCCGCAACTCCCGAAACGCTCAGCCGTAGGGCAGCACAGGCCTCCCTGAAAGACGCTTTTGTTTCTCCTCCCCCCTGCGAACTTTGCCCTGACGGGACGAGGCCCCTGCGTTCGAGGAGCGAATTGTGACCGTTCCCGTTTCGACATGAGCGACACCCGGCTGGCCCAGCTCCAAGAATTCCACGAGGAGGACCCGGAAGACCCGTTTACGCAGTACGCTCTCGCGCAAGAGCATCTGAAGCAGGACAATCCGGCGCGGGCCCTCGTGCTGTTCGAGGGGCTGGTGGAAACCCATCCCGACTACGTGGGGACCTACTACCACCTCGGAAAACTGTACGAGCGCCGCGGCCGCAAGGAGGAGGCCCTTCAGACGTACGAGCAGGGCATTGAGGTGGCCCGCGAGCAGAGCGAACAAAAAGCGCTTTCTGAGCTCCAGGACGCGAAGCTGAAGGCTGAGGGAATCGGGTTCGACTGACCGTTCTGACACTCCGATGCGCGTCGCCGCTCTTCTCCTCGGCACGGTTCTGATGGTGGGAGCCCTCCCGCACACGGGCCACGCTCAGGCCCAGCCGGATTCGACCTACGTGGTCCGGTCCGGCGACACGCTCTACAGCATCGCTCAGCGGTTTGGCGTGTCGGTAGAGGCCCTGCAGCGTTGGAACGACCTGGAAGGACCGTCGCTGCAGGTGGGGCAGACGCTTCGCGTTCGCCCTCCCCAGCAGGACGACGCCCCCGAGCCCTCCCCTCCCAACCGCCCGTCCCCCTCCGACGAGCCGGTCAAGCCCGACACTGGCGCCGCCGAGGATCCTCCGCTCTACGGACGCCACGAAGCCGAGGCGGGCGACTCGTTCGTGAATCTTGCTCTTCGACTCGGCACCACGGCCGACACCCTCTACGCCCTGAACGACGGTGTCGCAGCCCCTTTGTCTGCAGGACGCACGCTTCGACTACCCAAGCGCTTCGCCCCTCCGACTCACGTTGTAGAGTCTGGAGAAACCCTCTACGACATCGCCGGCAAGTATGGCGTGAGTGTGCGGGCCCTTCGGGCGACCAACGACCTCGACACTACGTCGATCACGCCCGGGCAGCGACTTCGGTTGCCTGGTCGTGCTGCCCCTTCTGTGCCCTCGCCTGGGGAGTGGGCGTCCCCAGACTCGAGTGGACCCGTCGCCGCGTTTCCCGATCCGTACGCCGGGCGTTTGACCGCGAGCGGAACGCCGTACGATCCCGACGAGCTTGTGGTGAGCCATCCGTCCCTGCCCTACGGCTCCGTGGTCCTCCTATCCAGGCCGGACGCGGACCGGCATACCTTCGCCCGTGTCATCGACCGGGGTCCGCTCGAGGACGGCGTGCTGCTTGACGTGTCGGCGGCGGTGGCGGAGCAACTCAGCATCGATCCCAACGCGACGCCGACGGTGGCGCTGCGGATTGTTTGGATAGAGGGGCGGCCGGAATGAAGCGTGAGACGTGAAGCGTGAGACGTGAAGCTTGACCTGCGACGTGAGGGGGACAACTCACGTATCACTCCTCACGCATCACTCGTTCAAATTTTGCGACCTCGGCATTTCTTTCTCCTTCCTTTCGTCCATGCCTCGCTCTACTACCGGCTGGCGAAACTACCACCGGGCCACCCGCTCGGCCACATACGGCTTCCTGAGTGCCCTGCCGCTCTTCGCGCTCTACGAAACGATGATCGTGCTCGTCAACCTCGACGCCATCCGGACGGTACGGGTGGGGGCGGGGGTCCTGCTCAAGGACCTGCTAGCGATGACGGGCGCCTCCGGGGGACTCATCCTCGCGCTCCTCGTGGTGGGCGGAGGCGTTACAGCCTACCTGCTGGACCGACACCGCACCGTTCCACTGCGGCCGCGCTATTTCATCGGTCTCGTTGGGGAGAGCGCTGTCTATGCGGTTGGGGTGGCAGGCGTCGTGTCGTCGCTGGTTGGAGCCCTCTTTGCCGCCGCCCCGCCGCCCGAGGGCGCGCTGTGGACACAGTTGGCCCTCTCCATCGGGGCCGGGCTCTACGAGGAACTGGTCTTCCGCGTGCTGCTCGTCGGCGGCCTGTTCCTCCTATTCCGCGCGCTGCTGGAGACCTCTACCCGGGCCTATCTCCTCGCCGCGCTCCTGGGGGCCGCCCTCTTCAGCCTTGTGCACTACGTGGGCCCCCTCGGCGATCCGTTTGCACTGCCCTCGTTCACGTTCCGCTTCCTCTTCGGCCTTGCCCTCAACGCCCTCTTCCTTGGGCGCGGCTTTGGGGTCGCCGCCTGGACGCACGCCCTCTACGACGTGATGGTGGTGACGGAGATGCTGGGGTAGCGCGTATTTCGTAGTGCGTATTGCGTGTGCAATGCCGAAACTGGCACCGCAATACAAAATACGTAATACGCATTACAAGAACGTCTGACATCCCGACAGGCTCAGGGACCGCGGCACGCGCCTTGTGCATATTAAAGAGTGCAATCAAACTTGTCTCACACGGTTCATAGCCACCCACCATGAACACTTTTCGCACCACTGCTCTCATGGCGGCTATGCTCGTGCTCTTTGCCCTCATTGGGCAGGCGCTTGGGGGCACGGGCGGCATGCTGATCGCCTTCCTCATTGCTGTGGGCATGAACGGCGTGAGCTACTGGTATAGCAGCTCGATCGTCTTACGGATGTACGGCGCCGAGGAGGTGAGCCGGGCCGAGGCTCCGGAGCTGTACGACCTCGTCGACCGCCTGCGCCAGCGGGCCGGCCTGCCGATGCCGAAGGTGTGCATCATCCCGCAGGACCAGCCCAACGCCTTCGCCACGGGCCGCAACCCCGACAATGCCGTGGTGGCGGTTACGAAGGGCATTATGAACACGCTCGACAAAGACGAGCTGGCGGGCGTGATCGCCCACGAGCTGGCCCACGTCAAAAACCGCGACATGCTGACCTCCACTGTGG